>JAJXVQ010000028.1 GCA_021782065.1 Pseudomonadota bacterium | reverse complement strand
TTTACCCATATTATCCTAATCTATAATGTTTTCCAAACCATACACTAATTCCGTAAGACCCATCACCTTTTCACAAGCCAACAACACGCCCGGCATAAAAGAACGTCTATGTAGTGAATCGTGACGCACAGTGAGGGTTTCATCTAAGCCACCAAAAATAATTTCTTGATGCGCAACTAAACCGGGTAAACGTATAGAATGCACGTGTATGCCTTCTACATTTGCGCCTCTAGCCCCCGCAACCAGTATATGTTCAGGGCGAGGTTCCGGCACTTTATCGCGCAAGGCCGCCATCATTTGTGCGGTACATAAAGCAGTACCCGAAGGCGCATCTAATTTACCTTCGTGATGCAACTCAATAATTTCTGCTTCTGGAAAATATTTTATCCAGTGTGTGGCGTACTTAATCATCAAAATAGCACCCAATGAACAGTTAGGTGCAATAATACCCCCCAAGTTTTGTGCTTTTGCCATATTTTTTAATTGTTCGATCTGTGGCAGCATTAATCCTGAGGTACCGATAACCGGTCTAGCCCCAGCTGCTAAGATCTTCTGACTATTGTTAAACACTACGCTGGCATTGGTAAAATCGACTACTACATCGGCTTGACTATGTTTGATGGCGGCAGACAAATCATCGCTACGACCACAAGTCCCCACTATGCTAAATCGAGCATCGGCTCGCAACGCTTGCACGACTTCCTGCCCCATATGCCCTAAGGCTCCATTTACTAATACTCGAATAGTCATTTATTTGTCCCTCCTACCTACACCTAACCTATATATACTTCGAGATGCAAAATCTAGAAATATTCATAGGTCTATTCCGGGCAGTTCACGAACCACCCCTACAGAATGAGCCACAGGGTGGCTATACGTCTATATTCCCTGCCAATAATGCATTCTCTTCTATAAACTCGCGCCGGGGTTCAACTTCATCGCCCATTAATACCGTAAACATCTCATCCGCAACTATGGCATCTTCAATTTTGACTTGCAGCAAACGTCTGTGCTCAGGATCCATAGTGGTATCCCACAATTGTTCTGGATTCATTTCTCCCAAACCTTTATAGCGTTGCAAGGTTTGGCCTTTCTTCGCATCTTCCAGTAGCCAATCGATGGCCTCACCAAAATCAACGATGGGTTTTTTACGATCTCCGCGAACAAAATAACTGCGTTCGGTTAATAAGTTTTGCAATTCGGTTGCCAACGTCACGCATTCTTGATATTCACTACGTACAAAAAACTCTTTGCTTAATCGCACCGATTCTAACTGCCCATGAATATGGGTTTTTATGATAGGCAGATACATCTGTCCCTCGACCGCTTCTGAACATTCCACGCTATGGTGTATGCCATTGTGCTCCAAATCTTTGAGATGGGTGGTTAATTCAGCACACCAAGCAGCCACCTTATGTTGCTCATGCAATTCCGCTGCCAATAAGGCAGGCATATGCAATAATTGCATCAACGCTGGTAAGGGATATAAACGCTTTAACCCTTGCAATCTTTCTACAGTTGTCTTGTAGCGCAGCACTAATTTTTCTAATTGTACACCACTGATAGGGGGTGTATTCGCATCCACATACAAAGAAGTACCGTCTAAGGCTTGTTGACATAAATAAGCGGTGTAATCCGCATCGTCTTTAATATATTGTTCTTGCTTACCGCGTTTAATTTTATACAATGGCGGTTGCGCAATGTAAATGTGCCCCCGTTCGACAAGTTCGCGCATTTGCCTATAGAAAAAAGTCAATAACAAAGTGCGTATGTGCGCACCATCGACGTCGGCGTCGGTCATAATGATAATTTTATGATAGCGCAATTTATCGGCAGTAAATTCCTGTGCACCAATGCCGCAACCCAAGGCCGTTATTAAAACACCCACTTCTTGCGACGATAACATTTTATCGAATCGCGCTTTTTCTACGTTTAAAATTTTACCACGCAATGGCAATATGGCTTGAGTCTTACGTGATCGCCCTTGTTTAGCGGAACCACCCGCAGAATCTCCCTCGACTATGAACAATTCACATAACGCCGGGTCTCGTTCTTGGCAATCCGCCAGTTTACCGGGTAATCCAGCCACATCTAAGGCACTTTTACGGCGTGTCATCTCACGCGCCTTACGTGCAGCTTCGCGCGCACGCGCGGCTTCTATCATTTTAGCAATAATGGCTTTGGCTTCTTGCGGTTTTTCCAACAGAAAATTATTAAAATGCTCTGCTACCGTGCCCTCCACAACTGCTCTGACTTCAGAAGACACCAGCTTATCTTTGGTTTGTGAAGAGAATTTCGGATCAGGGACTTTAACGGATAAAACCGCAGTTAGGCCTTCGCGTGCATCATCGCCCGTCGTGGCAATTTTAAATTTCTTAGCTAAACCTTCTTTTTCTATATAATTGTTTAAGGTACGAGTTAAAGCACCACGAAACCCTGCCAAGTGTGTGCCGCCGTCGCGTTGTGGAATATTGTTGGTAAAGCAGAAAATAGTTTCTTGATAGGAATCGTTCCATTGCATCGCCAATTCGACGATGGTGCCTTTAATATCTTCTGAGAAATAAAACACCGTGGGATGGATCCCCGTTTTCTTACGATTTAAATATTCCACAAAAGCTTTAATGCCGCCTTCATAATGGAAAGAATCTTTCTTGCCATCGCGCTCATCGAGTAACTCTATTTGCACACCTTGATTTAAGAAAGACAATTCACGCAAACGCTTAGCTAAGATATCGTAGTGGAATTCCAATTGCGTGAATATAGTAGCGCTAGGTTTAAAGCGAATTTCAGTACCACGCTCACTGGTGGTTCCCGTTACTTTAATAGGCGCTTGGGGTTCACCCAATTTATAGAGTTGTTCATAGACCTGGCCATTGATACGCACCGTTAATTCCAGTGTTTCGGATAAGGCGTTCACCACCGATACACCTACGCCATGCAAACCACCGGAGACTTTATAAGATGAATTATCGAACTTACCACCCGCATGCAATATAGTCATGATGACTTCTGCCGCCGAACGCCCTTCCTCAGGGTGCATATCCACGGGAATACCGCGGCCGTTATCACGTACCGTTACCGAGTTATCGGCATGAATGATAACATCGACGCGAGTACAATACCCTGCTAAAGCCTCATCGATGGAGTTATCGACCACTTCAAAAACCAGATGGTGTAAGCCGGTGCCGTCATCCGTATCGCCTATATACATGCCTGGCCGTTTACGTACCGCGTCTAAGCCTTTTAAAACTTTAATATTGGCAGAACTATAGGCAGCATCTTCACTCATCTAAGACCTCGTTTATTTAAAATATCGCAGCAAATTACCTGCTACAAGGTGATTATTATATCACAATTCAAGCAATCCTCGTAGTTATACTCGCTATTCTAGCCATAAAAAATAGCTTGCAATTGAGGCTAGTTTGTTATCTAATTCGAAATTACAGCAATGACATAAGGGTACCCACATATGACGACTTTAGCCGCCAAATCTGGCCAAAAAATGCCATCTGGAACAGTTGCCTTAATCTTTGTACAACTATTTTCGTTGATTAGTTTTGCTACCATCTACTCCACATTGGCTATATACTGCTCACAAGGTCTGCATTTGGACGACCATTTTACCACCAGTCTCATCGCCATGTTTTTAGCCTTTAATTATGGCTTGCATATCTTGGGCGGCTATGTGGGGGGGCGTTTTTTAAGCTATAGATCGTTATTTATTATCAGTATGCTGTCTATTGCTATAGGCTGTTATCTGATTACTACCCCTACTTTACATGGTTTTTATAGTGGTATTGCCTTTTTCTTGACAGGAGCAGGTTTAAATGTCACCTGCCTTAACTGTATGGTCACCCAACTATTCCAACCCGACGACAAGCGCCGTGAAACCGCTTTTCTATGGAACTACAGCAGTATGAATCTGGGTTTTTTTGCAGCCAACATAATCGCTGGCTATTTCCAGCTACATAGTAATTACCACGACCTGTTTCTATTAAGCGGCTTAGGTAACCTCATCGCCATCGTTCTCGTTGCCTGCAATTGGTCTAAATTGAAGGATATACAAACGGCTTATCAGCTATCAATCAATAAAGCGCCACGCGTTTTTTTTGGTTCAATACTCATTTTAGCGTTGTTCTTAGTCCTATATCGCTTAGTAGAACACCCCGCAACCAGCCAAAATTTAGTCATTTATAGCACACTTTTTGTGCTTGCTTTTTTACTGGTATTGTCTTTCGCAGAAAAGGACATCAGCAGCAGGCAAAAAATGCACGCTTATTTGATATTTTCTGTTGCCGCCATTACCTTCTGGACCATCGCTTTGTTAGTTCCCAATGGGTTAGCCTTGTTTCTAGAGCGCAATGTGAACCGTCAAATCTTTAATTTTACTATCCCACCACAATGGTTTTTTAATATCAACCCCTTTATGATCATGTTGGGTGCACCGCCCTTAGCGGCTCTGTTTCAATGGTTACGCCGTAAGGGTTATAAGGTATCGCTGACACAACAGTTTTCTGCGGCACTGCTCCTTATAGGTGCCGGGCTCTTGGTTATTCCTCTAGGTATTGCCGTTTCTAATACGCACGGTTACGTCTCTGTAACTTGGATTACAGCGGGTTATGCCTTACAAGGTACAGGCGAATTATTCTTAGGCCCTATAGGTTATGCCATGGTTGGACAACTCGCCCCTCCCCGCTTACGTGGTGTCATGATGGGTACGTGGATGATGACCAGTGGCATGGGTGGTGCTATCACTGGCGTTATGTCCAAGTGGGCAACTTATTCTAGTACGGGTGACTTGTCGCCTTTAGCAACCAACCACACCTATGCACGGGTTTTTATACTCTTGGGACTTGCCAGTGTCTCGGTGGCAGTGATTCTTTTCCGGTTACGACCATTGTTGGATAGATTAATACGTGAGCCTGGAGTTAAGGTAAGTGAGGAGGTGCTTGCCGCAAGCAAGGCAGAAATGGTGGCATCGTCGTAATAAAGATAAAATTGCCCTGACAATGTAATTCAGGGCAATCAAATAAAATTAGAGAATTTTAACTATATATATTTTATAAGCACAATCTCTCATTCAGCTACAAACACGACAAATCAGCAACTTCCGAAAACAGATTGCGTAATTCTACCAATAAGGCTAAACGATTAAAGCGTTGCGCTTTATCTTCGGCCATGACCATCGTATTTTCAAAAAAAGTATCAATAACAGGTTGCAATGATGCCAATATTGATAAAGCCTGTTCGTATTTTTGTTCTTTATATAAAGGCTGTACTTCTTGTTTTTTAACCATTAAAGCTTGCCATAATTCTTTTTCAACGGGTTCCACTAACAGTGTTTCTTGCACGCTCTGCCCGGCTAAACTAGCCGCTTCTTTTTCTAAAATACGGCTCACGCGTTTATTGGCTGCGGCTAAAGCTGCGCTTTGCGGCAATTCACAAAAAGCTTGTACTGCACGTAAACGCAGTGCAAAGTCATGGGGTTTGACGGAGCGAGTTGCCAGCACAGCCATGAATATTTCAGCCCTAATGCCTTGTTCTATATAATGGTATTTAAAACGCTCCATCATGAAATCAAAGACAAGCCCTGTAGTTTTCTGGGAAATAAGCTCATCCACTCCACGACCATGAAAAACTATCGCCATTTGCAATAATTGAAATAAATCCAGCGGCCATTGCTTATCCACGATAATTTTTAGCACCCCTAAAGCTAAACGCCGCAAGGCATAAGGATCTTTATCGCCCTTAGGGATCTCTCCCACGGCAAAAAGGCCCACTAAAGTATCCAGTTTGTCCGCTATAGAAACCACAGCACCTAGAGGCGATTGCGGCAATTCATCTAGCGCAAAACGCGGTTGATAATGCTCCCCTATCGCTATTGCTACGTCAGTCGTTTCATGACTTTTAGCGTAATAACCCCCCATAATGCCTTGCAATTCAGGAAATTCACCCACCATATCCGATACTAGATCTGCTTTACACAATAGTCCAGCTCTGTTAGCCTCTTCAGGATCCAGCCCTAATGATATTTCACTGTTTAATGATCTTACAATGCTTTCAGCCAGTCCGGCAATACGTGTAGCCTTTTCGCCTAAACTGCCCAGCTTAACATGAAAAATAATCTTATCTAATTTTTCGCCCATAGATTTTAGGCTATATTTACAATCGCTCTCAAAAAAGAATTTGGCATCAGCTAAGCGTGCATTCATAACTCGCTCATTACCGCGTACCACTTCAGCAGGATCGCGGCTTTGTATGTTGCTCACACCCATAAAATAAGGTAACAATCGTTGTTCTTTATCATACACACAAAATGCCTTTTGATGCTTTAGCATAGCTAAAATCAAGACTTGATGCGGCACCGTCAAAAAATGCTCATCAAATTGGCCTAAAAAAGCAACGGGCCATTCTACAATCGCCGTCACTTCATCTAAGAGCTCTCCATTAATGATCGCTTCTCCTTTGACTAGGGCTACAACTTTTTTCAAGCCACGCTCGATCTCATTCTTTCGTTTTATAGCATCGGCTATCACATAGGCTTCTTTCAATAACTTTTCATACTGTTTAGGCTCCTCTAAAGAGATCGCTTGTGGGTGATGAAAACGATGGCCATAGGTCAGACGATCGCTTTTTTGTCCTAAAATCTGTGCTGGAATGACTTCACGTCCCAACAATAACACGATCCAATGTACAGGCCTTACAAAGCTGATATCACCTGCGCCCCAGCGCATGCGCTTAGCAATAGGAAGCGTTGCGATAATTTTTTCACATAAAGCGGGCAATAATTCTGCTGTTTTTTGCGCGGGAGTTTGAGTCAGATAATATAAATACTCGCCTTTAGAGTCTACACCACGGTCTAGTTGTTCAAAAGCCACGCCGCATTTTTCAGCAAACCTTAGGCCTGCAGTCGTAGGGTTACCGTTTGCATCTATAGCTACCTTTACTGGAGGCCCTTTTATTATTTGATCTCCACTACACAAAGTTTCCGTTTGCAATCCTTCTATTAAGATAGCAAGACGGCGT
Organism: Pseudomonadota bacterium; assembly: GCA_021782065.1. The sequence goes on along the minus strand of JAJXVQ010000028.1, from coordinate 4,603 downwards.
GGTGTAACATAAGGATGTATTCTTTTATATTCTAAAGCAATTCCGGGCTGAGCAAAAGCAATTTCAAAACCCTGTACGAGCGCCTCGATCAAAATGGCTTGCGCACGCGCGGGCAATTCTTCACAACCAATCTCTAATAAAAAATCTTCATGAGTTAACATGGCGCTACCCTTTCTTCTGTACTTTAAGTAAAGGAAAGCCTTGCTCTTCACGTAATGCATAATAACGATTGGCAATCTCCACGGTTAAAGTACGCAAACGTAAAATATAACCCTGTCGCTCCGTAACTGAAATGGCGTGGCGCGCATCTAATAGATTAAATACATGCGAGGCCTTAATGGCCATTTCATAGGAGGGTAATACCAATCCCATTTCTAATAAGCGCGGCCCTTCTGTTTCATAATATTCAAATTGTTTAAATAAGGCGTCTACATCGGCGCATTCGAAATTGTAACGGGACATTTCTTCTTCATTTTGCAGAAAAATATCGCCATAATAGATGGGGCCAGAAGGTCCTTCATGCCATACGATATCAAAAATGCTATTCACGCCTTGTAAGTACATGGCTAAACGTTCTAAACCATAGGTCAATTCGCCCGTAACAGGGCTGCAATCTAATCCGCCGGTTTGTTGAAAATAGGTAAATTGACTGACTTCCATGCCATCTTGCCACACTTCCCAGCCTAAACCCCAGGCTCCTAACGTAGGGGAAGCCCAATTGTCTTCCACAAAACGAATATCGTGTACGAGTGGATCGATACCCAAAGCGCGCAATGAATCCAAATACAGCTCTTGGATATTCAAGGGCGAGGGTTTTAAAATGACTTGCAGTTGATAATAATGTTGTACTCGATTGGGGTTTTGCCCATAACGACCATCAGTAGGGCGTCTACAGGGTTGTACATAGACTGCGGCCCAAGGCTCAGGGCCTATAGATTTCAAAAAAGTCTGTGGGTGGAAAGTCCCTGCCCCCACTTCTAGATCCAAAGGTTGCAGTATGAGGCAAGATTGCTCTTGCCAAAACTGCTGTAGTTTTTGAATAATGGCCTGGAAACTGAGTCGTTGCACCGTCATTCGTTCGCAATACTCAGCGTCGTCAGTTTTAGGGAAAATTGTCGTAGCGTTTGAATACCAGCCTTTTCAGCATCGATGCACCACTGTTTTAATTGTTGTACCAATTCTGCATTATTGTTTACTGTCTTAGTCCAAATATTTTGTAAACGCAGCTTGTATTGATAGACTGTATGTAACTCATTACAAGAAGACACCAAGGCCTGCATGCTTTTACGACTGTTAGCATCGATGCTGCGATCGTCGTTGCGATTTAACCAAACTTGCGCTTGACGCCACAATTGACGCCTTTCTTTGTCTTTGCTCATTTGATGACGCACAATGGGTTGTATCACCATTTCGCCATATTGTTTTAACAACTGAAACCTATGGGTGATGATAGCCGTTAAGGTACTTACGTCAATATCCTTGGAAAAATCACTCTGTTCCAATTTCGGTATAACACGTCTGGGCTTTGCCAGTTTAAAAAATTGTAATGCGCGTATGTACACCCAACCGATATCAAACTCAAACTTACGGACCGATAGTTTTGCCGAAGCACCAAAGGCATGGTGATTGTTATGCAGCTCTTCCCCACCCGCTATGATGCCCCAGGGCATAACATTGGTAGATGCATCTGGCGTCTCAAAGTTTCTATAGCCAATAAAATGGCCCATACCATTGATGATACCCGCAGCTAATACGGGCTGAGTCATCATTTGTATTGCCCAAATCGTGATACCCGGTACACCAAATAATACTAAATCCAGTACAAACAAAATAGCTATACCCAAACTGCTGTGCGGTGTATAGATATGACGTTCTATCCAGTCATCGGGTGTTCCCTGGCCATAACGGCTGATGGTCTCTTTATTCTTTGATTCTTTTTTATAGAGTTCATAACCTTGTGTCATCACTTTTTTCAAGCCATAAATTTGGGGGCTATGGGGATCGGCTTCTGTGTCACTGGTAGAATGGTGTTTGCGATGTATCGCCACCCATTCCTTGGTGACTGTGGCGGTAGCAAACCACAACCAAAATCTAAAAAAATGTGCTGCGATAGGATGCAATTCTAAAGCGCTATGTGCAGCAGTTCTATGTAAATAAAGTGTAATGCAAATAACAGTAACGTGCATTAGCACCAAGGTGACGACAATGTATTGCCATAGTGACAAATTCAACAAACCATAAAAATAGGTCATGATTTAGCTTCCTCTCTGTTTTTCACGAATTTCATCTAATGTCTTGCAATCGATGCACAAAGTCGCCGCAGGTCTCGCTTCCAAACGTCGAATGCCGATCTCTTCACCACAGCTTTCGCAATAGCCATATTCGCCATCGCCCAAACGCTGTAATGCTTCTTCCGTTTTACGTAACAATTTGCCTTCACGATCGCTAGCGCGCAGCATCAAGGCAACGATTTCTTCGTGAGTAGCTTGATCGGCAGGATCTGCCAACTCCCTGTCGCCGCCACGCAGCCGTTCAACGGTGGCATCACTGCCCTCCATCAATTGCTTTTTGATCGCCTCTAATATAACACGAAAATGCTGTTGTTGTCCTTCGCTCATGTATTTTTCGTTTTTTTTAGCCTGGTACGGGGCTATACCGGGTAAACCGACTACACTGGTGGTAGCGGCCATTTCTTGTGCCAATTTTCTGGACATGATTGACTCCTAATGTAAAGACTGTGCTCAACGCAAAGTGCGTAAAAAATAGTCATTATCGTTAATGCGTAAGCATAGCAGGTATGGGCTCTTTCCACCAGTCTTTTCTTGCGCTTTTATTAACCTTTTTGCAGCATTACACCTAAAATAGCTTTAAATATGAACGAAGTAGCGATTTTTAGAGCTAAATAAGCTTAGTTATACTATTTTTGCGTATCTACCTCTTGACTCCGCCCCCCCAGTCAAGGTCTAATATACCCCTTACCGCATTTATGGCCAGATAGCTCAGTCGGTAGAGCAGAGGACTGAAAATCCTTGTGTCGCAGGTTCGATTCCCGCTCTGGCCACCATATAAATCAACGACTTACGTGAAGTCTAAAATGTGCTGAATTTGCCTGTGCTACGCGGGTGCTACGGATTTTAGATATTAGGCCTCTAGCACATCAGAACAGCGGGAAGGATTTCTAACAATTTGGAGGAAAAATGGCAATTAAATTTCCAAAACTACGCATAAATATAAGCCCAAAGACTGGGAAGGTTAGCGTAAACAAAATCACTCTAAAATCAATCCTTAATGCCAACATACAAGAAGCCACTAAAAAAGCACCCCCGATGCCCTTCGTACGGAATAGAACGCTCAAAAGGATTTTAAAGTTGTTGATGCGTAAATAAAGAGAGTCTATTTTTTACTCATTTGCTCACCAAATTCACAGTGTCAATTAAAAAATGTTATAATGCCACCATATTTTTATTCTTTTAAAGGTATTGTATGCCTGAGATGAGTCGATTTTTGGGAATGGTTATTGTCATGTATTATCAAGAACATAACCCACCTCATTTTCATGTGCGCTATAATGAATATAGGGCCGCGTTTGCGATTACTGATCTCGCCCTATTGAAGGGGAAGTTACCCCCTAAGGTATTAGGCTTAGTCATGGAATGGGTGAGCTTGCATCAACAAGAATTGCTAGAAAATTGGAATTTGGCGAAAGAGTTTCACGACTTACACCCTATCGCCCCACTGGAGTAAATATTATGTGTACCTATGATGTTGACGTTGTTAAAGTAAAAGTTCTAGACGATTATCGTCTATATGTGCAATTTGCCGATGGCAAAGCGGGCGAACTGGATATTGCTAAATTGGTTCCCTTTGTCGGTGTGTTTGCGTCGTTAAAAGATAAAACTTTTTTTAACTCTGTAACCGTCAATCCCGATATTGGCACCATTTGCTGGGCCAATGGGGCTGATTTAGCGCCGAGTTATCTTTATGAGAATTTGGGAAATGAAAATCACTAGGAAAGTTGCGCCAAAGAAATGGAACACTTGCAACTGCGCATTAGTCTAGGCTTCTCCGTTTTACGCCCCACCATAAAATCTCCTTTACGGTTGCGCGTATAATAGCGCGTGAACCATAGAAAGTGTATTGTTTCTACAAACCGAACTCTATGCTTTATATTATCACACCATTTAGAATGGTGGCTATCGGTTTCGGAATTTTATTAAAAAAACCCTATAATTCCCTCCTTCTGCGCTAACGCAAAAGGAGGGTAGGGTTTGTCGGGCGGGACAAAAGAATCATTCGAATTCTTTTTCTTCTTCTAGTGCTTTGTTTTTTTCATTTTGAATGCGTTGATATATTTCTAGTCGGTGTACGCTGGTGTCTTTAGGGGCATTGATGCCCAAGCGAACTTGACTACCTTGGATCCCCAACACAGAAATGGTGACATCGTCACCGATGATGATGGTTTCGCCTAGATTACGGGTTAAAATTAACATACAGATTCTCCTTAAAAAATAAAAATGGGTTGATAGTTAAATAGAATAAAATAGTATTATGCGACCTCTTCTTCCTCCACCTCTTCATCTTCAATATCCAGATCCAAGAGGAA
>JAJXVQ010000169.1 GCA_021782065.1 Pseudomonadota bacterium | reverse complement strand
CAGTATTTGTGGACCCCAGAGATTATGTGCTGTTAATACATGCGTTAAACGACAAGACTCCCTTATCGGCTGATGATCATTGGCAATTAGCAAGTACGGCTTTTGCGCACACCGCGGAATATGATCGCCTCATTGCCGATTATTTCTTACAGAAAAAACAAACAGAAAGTATTTTACCGGCAAAGCTTCATTTTAGCTTAGAGCAGAAAAAAGGTTTGCGTTATGGTGAAAACAGTCACCAACAAGCAGGTCTTTATGTAGCCGCAGATAATACGGACAACAACACCTTGGCAATGAGTCCGTTATTACAAGGCAAACCTTTATCTTATAACAATTTAGCAGACAGCGATGCCGCTTGGGCTTGTCTAGTCGCTTTAGGCGTCGACAAAAAAGCCTGTGTGATTGTCAAACATGCGAACCCCTGCGGTGTGGCTAAAGCAGAAACGCTGGTAGAAGCTTATCAAAAGGCCTATGTGGCTGATCCTACATCCGCTTTTGGTGGCATCATTGCAATGAACGACACTGTAGACGCGCAGTTAGCACAAACCATTATAGAGCAACAATTTGTAGAAGTAATTTTAGCACCGCACTTTGAAGAAAGTGCGCTCAACATCTTACAAAAAAAACCTAATGTGCGCTGCTTGCAAGTAGCCTTGCGCGAACAAAGACCCACGTATGAACTAAAAGCAATCTCAGGTGGCTATTTAGTGCAAACGGTGGATAAACCTTTATTATTACACGCTGAAATGAAAGTCGTTACCACTGTATCGCCTACAAAGGAGCAATGGCAAGATTTAAATTTTGCTTGGTGCGTGGCCAAATATGTTAAGTCCAATGCCATCGTTTATGCAGCACATGAACAAACGCTGGGTATAGGTGCCGGACAAATGAGTCGCATCGATAGCGCACGCATTGCTGCCATTAAAGCCAAAGAGGCTCAATTAAGCTTACAGGGTGCGGTAATGGCTTCCGATGCTTTTTTCCCTTTTAGCGACAGCTTAGAAAGCGCGCATGCTGCTGGTATTACTGCCATCATTCAACCCGGTGGCGCCATGCGCGATGATGAAATTATTACACGGGCTAATGAATTAAAACTTGCCATGGTATTTACCGGCATGCGACATTTTAAACATTAGTCTTTTTTAAAACCGAGGAAACTCTATGAAAGTATTGATTATTGGTCAAGGTGGCCGCGAACACGCTTTGGCGTGGAAGTTCAAGCAATCCAAAGAAGTCACACAAATTTTTGTAGCGCCGGGTAATGCCGGCACTGCGTTGGAACCCGGCATTGAAAATGTGGCCATCGCTGCTACCGATATTCCACAATTATTAAAATTTGCGCTAGCACAAAAAATCGATTTAACCGTCGTCGGCCCAGAGGCACCTTTAGAGGCAGGCATAACCGATGCATTTCAGGCAAAAGGTTTAGCGATTTTCGGTCCTACGCAAAAAGCAGCGCAATTAGAAACATCCAAAGTATTTAGCAAAAACTTTATGGCAAAACACGGTATCCCCACCGCGCCTTTTGCCAATTTTAGCGACAAAGACGCAGCAAAAGCCTATGTACGTAATCATCCTTTACCGTTGGTAGTAAAAGCCTCTGGCTTAATGGCCGGAAAAGGTGTGGTTATTTGTAATGATGAAGCGGAAGCCATCACCGCTATAGATTCTCTGCTCAGTGATCAAGGCAGCGAAATCGTTATCGAAGCTTTTTTACAAGGTGAAGAAGTCAGTTTTATAGTGATGGCCGATGGCGTACACAGTATCTCTTTGGCCACTAGCCAGGATCACAAACGCCGCGATAACGGCGACTTGGGCCCTAATACGGGTGGTATGGGCGCCTATTCTCCCGTTTCTTGGATCACACCTGAATTAGAACAAAAAATATTAAAAACGATTATAAATCCTACTTTAAAAGCATTACAGCAAGAAGGCACTCCTTATTGCGGCTTTCTTTATGCAGGTTTGATGATTACTCCAGAAAGGGACCTATACGTATTAGAATTTAACTGCCGTTTGGGCGATCCTGAAACTCAGGCGCTATTACCTCGCCTAAAAAGCGATCTTTTTACACTTTGTTGGGCTGCAACCCATAGTCAACTTCCAGACAAATGTGTAGAATGGGATGAACGAGTGGTGGTATCTATAGTGTTGTGTGCACAAGGATACCCAGGCCCAGTTAAAACCGGTGATTCGGTTAATAATTACACAAACGACTGCGATAAAGACGTCAAACTTTTTGTCTCTGGAGCAATTTGCCAGGGACAACAGGTAGTAACTTCCGGCGGCCGTGTATTGTGTATTAGCGCGTTGGGCCAGACGGTGCATGAAGCACAGTCTAAAGCACTCTATTGGGCAGAGCAGGTCGATTGGCCTGGCAAGTTTTACCGTAAGGATATTGGTTGGCGCGCCGTCGCGAGGGAATGATATGACGCAACAAGTGAATACCCCAGCAGACATAGAACACATGCTTAGTAAAGAAGCGCAAGCGTTATTAAAAACGCGTGCCGTACCATCGCGACAACAAAGCTTAAAAGAC
>JAJXVQ010000168.1 GCA_021782065.1 Pseudomonadota bacterium | reverse complement strand
GACAGACGTTTTTTAGCAGAATATATGCCGGAATTAGAACAATATTTTCATTATAGACAAATCGATGTCAGCACGCTTAAAGAATTAGCGCGTCGTTGGCGCCCAGAAATTCTCGATGGGCTGCAGAAGAATTCACAGCATCGGGCTTTAGATGATATACAAGATTCTATTTCTGAGCTTAGGTATTATCGAGAAAAGATACAGACCTGGTAGTTACGTCTTGATAAAACTTCACGATACGATTGTTATACGTGGAGCCCGTCATTGCTGTAAAGGTTAAGTAATTCGTTGATAGCTTTCTCCGTATCTACCCAATACACCTCAAGATGCGAGTTCAATGCTACAAGCAACTACAGACTAGAGTTGTGTCATCCCCGACTGCGTCGAGGATGACAAAGCTTCGATTTAAATCTATAGTATTCAGCTAGATCTCGCATCTTCATTGGCGATGGGTAGCTCTACACTATCGTAACTTACTCAGAGGTGCGCCACTCGAAAAGTTTGCTGAAACTTGTCAATGAATTGTTTAACCTTTACAGCAATGATGGATTCCATGCAATTGTTATTTTTCAATACTTCACCTGCTATATTCGTGGAGATCTCTCAGCGCGCAATGAGAGACTAAAACGGCTTTGCAATACACCAATACTCCAACTCCAAAGGTCCTTGCATCAGTAACGCTCGACTAGCGGCTTCCAATGTATTGCCGCTGGTGCTCACGTCGTCTAACAAAGCTATATGCGATACGTTGAGAGTTTGTTGCAATTGAAAACTATTCCGTACATTATCTTTACGTTCTTTAAGTGCTAATTTACTTTGTGGTTGATTATAACGGTGGCGCTGCAACGACTGTTTATCCATAGGGATCTCAAAACGCTCACACACTGTGCGTGCTATTTCAATGGCTTGATTGTAACCACGTTGTCGTAGACGGCGGGGGTGCAAGGGTATGGGCATTATGCATTGTGGCCAGGGCGTGCTTCTGTGGGCTAAGGTGTGCGATAATAATTGACTCAGCAAACGGCAGTGGATGAAGCTAGCTTCAAATTTAGCGGCATGGATCCAATCGCTGATGGGCGACGTATAATTGAACAAGATATAAGATCGTTGTTGCCGCATGGGTTTTCCTAAACAGTGCGCACAATAAGCTAGCTCCATGGGTAGGGGTTGGGCGCAGCGGATGCAAGCAGGCGTATTCCATGGCAATAGGTCTAAGCAGTCCATGCACAAATGTTCGATGGGACTAGTAGCAGCCACGGTTTGCAGACAGATAAGACAACGTGTGGGCCATAGAAATTTAAACATACAGAGATACCATGCACAACATTCTTTTCATTATACATTAAAAAGGCATTCATGAATACATTATTTGCCATCAATCCGCAACGCATCCGCGCCGAGTTTCAACGTGTAAAGAGTCATAGCGATCATTACATTGCTGTGAGCAAAGCCCTGGGTGAAAACTTAGTACAGCGCTTAGCGGCATTAAATCTACAGCCGCAAATTATAGTCGACCTAGGCGCAGGCGCTGGACTCTTTACTGAAACCTTGGAGCTACAATATCCACAATCTAAAGTGATTGCTATTGATTATGCGCTTTCTCAATTGCAAAAATTGGATGAAGCTAAAGAGCCAGCGTTGTGTGCCAGAGCAGAACTATTACCTTTTGCAGATGCTTCTATAGATGTTGTTTTTTGTCACATGATGTTGCATTGGTGTACGGCGCCCGAAGCGGTTATCCATGAAATCAAACGTGTGTTAAAACCCAATGGCGTTTTGTTATTTTCTGTCTTGGCGCCGGATTCTTTAACAGAACTACGACAAGTATTTTCAACTTTGTCGGATAAACCGTATATTCCTACTTTTACCGATATGCACAATTGGGGCGATCTACTGCAGCAGGAGCAATTTAAAAATCCTGTGGTCGATGTAGAGTATTTTAGTTTATATTATAAAAGTTTTGCACAATTGATGTCGGAATTACGTCTAGGGCCAACCTATTTCTTGCAAGACATGAATAAGGGTTTGATCACGCCACGTCAATGGCAGTGCTTAGAAGCAGCCTATGAAAAACATCGCGATGAATATGGTTTGGTTTTAACCTTAGAAGTAGTTTATGGAATTGCTTTTGGTAAAGAGTTACAACTAGACGATGGGTATCCACTAGAAGCCAGTATTCCTCTGCAGAAGGTGCAGCGTAAAAGGTAAATATTCTCGAAATGGAATTATATCCTGTGAATCTGTCATTGCTGTAAAGGTTAAGTAATTCGTTGACAAGTTTCAGCAAACTTTTCTAGTGGTGCACCTCTGAGTAAGTTACGATAGTGTAGAGCTACCCATCGCCAATGAAGATGCGAGATCTAGCTGAATACTATAGATTTAAATCGAAGCTTTGTCATCCTCGACGAAGTCGAGGATCCAGCACATTGTCATCCTCGACCGAAGGTCGGGGATCCAGGATCATATAGGCTTTTTTCTGGATCCCCGACTGCGGCCTCGCGGCCGCGTCGAGGATGACACAACGCTAGTCTGTAGTTGCTT
>JAJXVQ010000167.1 GCA_021782065.1 Pseudomonadota bacterium | reverse complement strand
TGCACTGGGAGGATATTTGCGTACTGCGCGGAGTCTATTGAAAGAGGGTAAGTTAGAGCCTAGGGAGCTGAAGGAAGAATTAAAGGGATTAAAAACATTCTGGGAAATAAGTGGAAATGAAGAGGTAGTAGAGGTATTAAGGGAGTGGATAGGGGAAGTAGAGGTATTGATGAGAAGGGGGAAGGTTGAGAGGCAGGCCCATCGAGCTGATTTAGATTATGTAGCAAATATTGCGAGCCGAGAAAAAAGCCGGCGGGAAAAAAGAAGGGATAGTCTAGAGGGCGCTTATGATGAAAAAGAGGATGGGGAGCATTTAGGTGGGTCTAACGTAACTCGTTTGTTGGTGCCAGAATCTAGATTAAGCTCTACGGTGGAGCTGGGGACTTTAGCTACCAGCGGTGCGGGCTTTACGCTCAATGGGGCCTATTTTGGCGGCCGGTCTGGCTATTCTGTTTCAGGAGCGGGGGATGTGAATGGCGATGGGTTTGATGATGTTATCATCGGGGCCTATGATGCTGACCCATCCTTTCGGACGAATGCAGGTCAAAGTTATGCAGAGTGCGTCTAGTGATACACGCCTATTAAGTTCCGGCGGTTTTTTTGGAGGGAGGGGTTCTCGAGCTTATAGGCCACGTGCCATGACGGCGCCTTCTCAAAAGGGGCTCATAGCGCAGAAATAGCAACAGTAGAAGCCATTTCTTCACCACGAAGGCTTAGCTAGCAGGCTTAATTAAATAATGGGCTTTGACACAGCCTTGGCCGTGGCTGGGGTTCTAGAAAAAATTGGATTTGAAACTAGAGCCCCGACCTTATTTTTAAATGACAGACTCAAGAGATAAAATAAAGGGGTGTCGAAAAAAGCCACCCCGTTTTTGCTTATTTTTTGGATGTTAAGATAAAAAAAGTAGATTAACAAATAAAATTGGAAAATAAAAAATGAATGAAAAAGTACTGAAAGAAGAAAGTAGCGTCAATGAAAAACCAAGTCTTTCACCTAAGAAAGATGCGAACGAGCCTAGTGCTAAATTTAAGCCTTCAGCGCAATTAAAGGAGTTTTTGAAGGCTCATAATGTGAGCCTAGGATTTACAACTTATCACACAGGCAAAACGGTGTTAGTGGGTAGAATGCAGGACGGTGAACGGATATCATTTTACCAACAAGTGTTTAATCAAAGCTTAGGTATTGCCAGTAGTGGTGATGGTCAACAATTAGCGCTGGGTACGGGATATCAGATTTGGCGTTTAGCCAATGCGGTGCCGCTCAACAAAGGTGCTGAGTATGATAGGGTGTATATTCCACAAGCAGGCTATACAACAGGCGCTTGTCAAGCTAGTGATGTGGGTTTTGATAAAGAAGGCAAGATTGTGTTTGTAAATACGCTGTTTAGCTGTATTGCTACCATCAGCGAAACGGCGAGTTTTGTGCCGCTATGGAAACCGCCGTTTATATCGAGTTTAGCACCGGAAGGCCGATGTCATTTAAGTGGACTAGGCTTTAGAGACGGTGAAGCCCGTTATGTGACGGGATTTAGCCAAACAGATACAAAAGACGGATGGCGTGAACAACGTCACACTGGCGGGTTTGTAATGGACATTAAAACTAATGAAGTGTTGTGTGAAGGTTTATCAATGCCGCATTCACCGCGCTGGTATCAGGATAAATTGTGGATATTAAACTCAGGCGAGGGTGCATTTGGTTATGTGGACATGGAAACAAAGCAATTTACGTCTGTGATCTTATGCCCGGGGTATGCCCGCGGCTTAAGTTTTTGCGGCAACTTTGCGCTGATTGGTTTATCGAAGCTCAGAAGCGATACAGCTAGTGGGGGCTTCATCATAGAAAAAAGGCTAGCAGCGGAAAACGCGGGATCTTATTGTGCCTTGCAGGTAGTAGATTTAATAACGGGAGAAACAGCACCCTTGTTGTTGATGGAAAAGCCTGTTGAAGAAATACGGGATGTAATAGTGATTCCCAATACGCGTAATCCGATGTTAGTAGGCTTTGCAACGGATGAGATTTACCGCTATATGGTTTTTAATCAAGAGCTGCTAAAATAGTTTACTGTATCAGGGTATTGCATTTTAATAGGGGTATGTTAGATGTTGAATGAGAAAGAAGAAAAAAAGAATCAGGTAGAAGCGGTAGTGCCTAAAGCAGGGGGAGCAAAACCAAATGAGGCTGGTTTTCAGTTTCAATTTAATGGGCAACTATTGGCGTGGCTAGAAGCGAGCGAAGTCAGTCTAGGTTTTACCACCTACCAGATAGGTAAGGTATTTTTGGTGGGTAGACAACCCAATGCACCCCGCTTATCTATTTATGAGCGTACCTTTGCCGAATCCATGGGCTTAGCGAGCAGTGCCGATGGTCAACAATTAGTAATGGGATCTTTATACCAGATTTGGCGTTTTTCGAATGCAGTGACGCAGCCACAGCAGGGCATGTGTTACGATAAGGTCTATATTCCCCAGGTAGGTTATACCACGGGAACGTGTGACGCGCATGACTTAGGGTTTGACAAAGACGGTAAGATTGTTTTTGCAAATACCCTGTTTAACTGCATTGCAACTATGAGCGAGACACAGAGCTTTGTG
>JAJXVQ010000166.1 GCA_021782065.1 Pseudomonadota bacterium | reverse complement strand
TCAACTTATGTGCATCATTGCGATACTTGGCAATGATCTTATCTATTTTGCCTTGTTCGTTAAAAACAATAAACGGTTCAGGCATTTCAAAATCAATAGCGCCACGTTTTTGACGATTTTTATAGAGCTTTTGATACACTGCATATAAGTTTTCTAAGGAAGGTACCGACGATTTATATGTTTTTCGGAGCACAGGATCTTTATCGACTAAAATTCTGGCGGCTTCGGTATAAGTGAGTCTTGCCTGAGAATGGATCACTGCTTCATAAAAACGATAACGTAGAATTTCGCCATTTCCATCCAAGCGCATATCGCAGACCATACACAGGCGATCGACCTTCGGCTTTAATGAACACAAACCATTGGATAAGCCCTCAGGCAACATAGGAATAACTTTACTGGGGAAATAGACTGAATTGCCACGTTTAGCCGCTTCTTCATCTAAAGGTTTGCCTGGTTTAACATAATGCGCTACATCGGCAATGGCCACATAAAGCGCCCAACCATCGCCTTTTTGTTTACAAAATACGGCATCATCAAAATCCTTGGCATCTTCACCATCTATAGTGACAAAATTTAGATCCCGTAGATCGGTACGATCTTCTTTGTCTCTAAGGTGTACGGTTTTACCTAAACTTTTGGCTGCCGCTTCTACGCCCTCGGGCCAGGTAAAAGATAAGCCGTGCGCGCGCGTAGCAATTTCGATTTCCATGCCCGCAGACATCGCCTCGCCTAAAATATTTTTAATACGTCCTACGGGCGCAGTACGTCTATTGATAGGGGTAATCACTTCCACCGTAACAATTTCGCCTGGTTTTGCATTACCCTTATCTTCTGGCAAAATTAAAATGTCTTGATAAATAGTACGATTTTCTGGCACTACAAAACCTACGCCATTTTCAACCAAATATTGACCCACAATCTCCGCAGCATTGCGTTCTAAAACTTCGACCACGCTTGCCATTTTACGACCGCGTCTATCTTCCCCTATAACACGCACCAATACTTTATCGCCATGAAAAATATTGCGCATTTCTCGTTCTGACAAAAACAAATCCGGCATACTTTTCTCGGCCACCACAAAGCCAAAACCATCACGATGTGCCACCACCTGACCTTTTAACAATGATAATTTATCGACGATAGCGTATTCTTCTTTACGATTTAGCAATAGCTGACCATCACGTAACATAGCTCGCAATCGACGGCGCAATGCTTCTTGTTCTTCTGGCGATTGCATATCGAAGGCTTTTTCCAAACGCTCACGTTGCAGAGGGGTCCCCACATCTTCGAGGTATTTAAGGATATATTCTCGGCTGGGGATGGGGAAAGGGTACTGTCCCGCCGCATCATGGGTTTGTTGGGGGTCCTTTTTGCTAAATTTACGACTCACTTTGACTCCGATAGATTATGTCTAATATAATAGGTTCCCTATTGTCTCAATCTAACACAGGATATCAACATGTTAAAACACAGCTTACCCATGGCCTTAATGGCCCTAGTATTATGCGCTTGCCAAGCTGATCCCAATGCCATAGATTATAGTGGAAACGCTAACCGACAAAAGGAATGCAACCGTATTCTAGCACAATTGGGCGCCAGTGGCGATAATGTTCTAGAACCTGAGATAGGGACTACTCCAGCGCGTCAGAGGTTGGTGGGGCTGTACAGCGCCTATGGCTGTGATAAATAGACTATACTCTTCGCCTTTGACCTTTAGGCTTTGTTGCCTACACCCATCTCTCCCCAGTCATGTAGAGTACTACACTCCTGGGGCTCGAGGGCTAGGCGCCTCGCCTAAAAATCAAATGCTGTGAGTTATACTCTTCGCGCCCGCGCCCTTTCGGTCACGGCTCGGATCATCCGTTTGTAACTGAGCTGCGACCGAAAGGGCGCGGAAAGACAAGATATACTCTAATCTATCCAATATGCTCTTTTCTTCCAACAAGGCACGAGTAGTTATGATGTAGGAGCGGCTCACGAACCGCCCCTACAAGCGAACTGAGGTCAATCTCTAAGCTTGCTCTACAGCAACCGCTACAGGCTTTGCCGCCTTACGGCCACGCGTGCTTTTACCTGCAACTTTCTTGGCTTTAGCTGGAGCTGCTTTTTTAGCCTTAACTGGAGCTGCTTTTTTAGCCTTAGCTGGAGCTGCTTTTTTAGCCTTAACTGCTTTAACTTTAGCCGCAACTATTTTTTTAGCTGCTACTTTTTCTACTGCTATATGGCGTTTTAATGCCGCTTTTGCTGCCTTCAATTCTGGCAATAAAGTAGATAATTCTTTCTTTAAGCCTTGTGCTACGATTTTAGCTTGAACAAAAGCCATTGTTAGTTTATCAGCTTGCTTTTTGTGCGCAGCCGTTTTTTTACCAGCGCCTTTGAGAGCCGCTTTTTGAGCTTTAGCTTTTTTCACTATTTGATCGGCTTTGGCCCATTGTGCTTTGATTTTAGCAGCCGCTTTCTCGGTGTTTTTCACCCAATCTTGATGCGCTGCAGTTAATTTTTGCAAAATAGCTTTACATTCGCTTTGCAAACTGTGAATACCACTGTTATCGGTATGCTTCGTTGCTTTCTTTGGCATGATATCTTCTCCAAAATTAAAAAATTA
>JAJXVQ010000165.1 GCA_021782065.1 Pseudomonadota bacterium | reverse complement strand
CGATGAAACAGATCTCAATACACGGGCCGAAACTATTATCAAACAATTACTCAAAAATGGTCCAAAAGCTTTGACCAATACCAAAAAATTGTTACAACATAATGTGCCTTTGTCTACAGAATTAGTTAACTACACCATAACGGATATTGCACAACTGCGTATTTCTGCTGAAGGCCAAGAAGGCATTAAAGCTTTTTTGACAAATACTCCACCTGACTGGTTAAAATAGTAGAGAATATTATGTATAACGACTTATTTTATACCCATTCCACTTCAAGATGTGAGTTGAATGCCGGAAGCACCTGTAAGCCAGAACGTTGTCATCCTCGACGAAGTCGGGGATCCAATTTCAAATTAAGTTTTTCCTGGATCTCCGACTGCGGCCTCGCGGCCTGGTCGAGGATGACAATGCTTCGATTTAAATTCGGTAGGTACAACTATGTTTAAAAAAATACTCATTGCCAACCGTGGTGAAATCGCCTGTAGAATCATGCGCACGGCGCAACAAATGGGGATCCACTGCATTGCAGTTTATTCTACTATTGATGAGAATGCGCTGCATGTACAAATGGCCGATGAAGCGCACTTATTAGGCGATGCCTCCAGTGCAGACAGTTATTTATGTGGCGATAAGATCATAGCCATTGCACAAAAAACGGGTGCTGAAGCAATACACCCAGGTTATGGATTTTTGTCCGAAAATGCCGGTTTTGCAGCCGCTTGTGAAAAAGCAAAGATTACTTTCATAGGCCCCACTCCTGCTGCCATCTTGGCCATGGGCAGTAAAAGCAAAGCCAAAGAAATTATGACTAAAGCTAAAGTGCCATGCACTCCCGGTTATCATGGTGAGAAACAAGATGCCGATTTTTTATTGCAAGAAGCCAAAAAAATAGGTTTTCCCGTTCTCATTAAAGCGGCACTGGGCGGCGGCGGTAAAGGCATGCGCCGTGTCGATGATGCCAAACAGTTTAAAGAAGCCCTAGAAGGCGCACAACGAGAAGCCTTATCCAGTTTTGGCGATAATCGTGTTTTGTTGGAAAAATATGTATTAAACCCACGCCATATTGAAATTCAAGTCATGGCCGACAATCATAATAACGCCATCTATTTATTTGAGCGCGATTGCTCCATACAACGCCGCCATCAAAAGATTATTGAAGAAGCCCCTGGTTTGGGTATTGCCGATAGCTTACGACACAAAATGGGTGACACTGCCGTAACCGCAGCAAAAGCAATAGGCTATAGAGGTGCTGGTACCATTGAATTTTTGTTGGATGACCAAGGCCAATTTTATTTTATGGAAATGAATACACGTCTACAAGTAGAACATCCCGTCACGGAAATGATCACCGGCTTTGATTTGGTCGCTTGGCAGCTGCACATAGCCTATGGCGAACCCTTAGCCTATCAACAAAAAGATCTCAAATTGCAAGGTCATGCTATTGAAGTGCGTTTATATGCCGAAGATGCCAATAACGATTTTTTACCCGCCACCGGTACCATTCATTATTTATCCTGGCCTGTACTAAGCAAAAATGTGCGTATTGACAGCGGCATACAAGAAAAGGACAGCATCAGCAGTTATTATGACCCTATGATGGCAAAATTGATTGTACATGGCGCTACGCGTAACGATGCAATCAATGAATTGAAACTTGCTTTACACCAACTGCATATTATAGGTGTTAAGAATAATCGTTCTTTCTTGCAAAAATTGATTGCTTTAGACGATTTTGTAACCGGTAAGGTCAGTACCCATTTTATTGAAGATCATGCAGCCGCATTGAAAGCCATTGCGCATACGGATATTAATCCTATTTTGTGTGCTGCGGCATTACATTTAATATTAAGCCCCTCCGGGAATATCATTGACAATGCCGATGTTTTTTCTCCTTGGTATGAAAACGATGGTTTCAGGTTACAACTACCCTATCAACGATGCTTGCATTTTAAATATGAAGATGAAAATGTTGCCGTTACGGTAATATATCACAACACATCTAGCTATACCCTGCAAATCAAAGATAAAGCATATGCTATTAACATACACACTATTAATGAAAATGCAAGTCATGATGAATATTATGCTTTTGAATCGAAGCGTTGTCATCCTCGCCGAAGTCGGGGATCCAGTTTCAATTCAAGTTTTAAAGCTTCTCTCCTGGATCCCCGACCTTCGGTCGAGGATGACAATGTTTCAGAATTGCGTTTTACGATCAACGATAGCATACAAACTATGCAAGTTATTCAATGTCAGCAACAACTGTGGATTATCTGTGACGGCATAGAATATACCTTACAAAGCATAGAACTTCTGCGCACAGACTCCGTAGAGCATGAACAACGAGGTCACTTAACCGCCCCTATGCCAGGTGCTATTGTAACGGTACACGTAAAGGCTGGTGATAAAGTACAAAAAGATGATTGCTTAGTGGTGATGGAAGCGATGAAAATGGAACATTCTATTTACGCACCACGCGCGGGTGTTGTGCGCGAAGTTTTTTACGCCGCAGGCGACCGCGTGGCTGAAGGTGCCGAACTATTGGCTTTTGATTAGGAGAATATTATGTCCCTCCCCAAACAAGTGACCTTAGTCGAAGTCAGCCCTA
>JAJXVQ010000027.1 GCA_021782065.1 Pseudomonadota bacterium | reverse complement strand
ATAAAATGGCGACGGCCAGTCACGACTCCAGGATGCGCTGTAGGGATTAATACCGAAGTGATGCCTATATAAGGTATGTCGCCTAATAAGCCATCCGGATCGTATAATTTGAACGCCAAGCCTAATAAGGTCGCTTTAGGCGCTAAGGTAATATAGCGTTTATTCCACGTAATTTTAATACCAATAACTGTTTTTCCTTGCCATTCTCCTTTGCTAACAATGCCATAATCTGGCATGGCGCTGGCATCCGACCCGGCTTCTGGGCTGGTTAAGGCAAAGCAAGGCACCTCAATGCCTTTGGCTAAACGTGGTAAATAATATTTTTTTTGTTCTTCAGTACCGTAATTCGCTAATAATTCAGCTGGACCTAGAGAATTAGGTACAGAAACCATGGCCGCTAAGACGCTGCTACAAGAAGCAATTTTAGCTAAAATTACCGCTATAGCCGTTTTAGAAAATGCTAAGCCCCCATATTCTTTGGCAATGTGTAAGCCAAAAAATCCTTGCTCTTTCAGCGTATCCCAAATTTCGGCGGGAATATCATTTTCTGTGGCTAAGAAACGATACGGCGCCATTTGCGCACATAAATTTTCTACAGGTCCTTGTAAAAACGAGCGCTCTTCGGCGGATAAAACGGTTAATTTTTGCTGCCATAGTTTTGGCCAATTGGGATTGCCGCTAAAGAGCTCTCCATCCCAGCCCACGGTTCCTGCTGCCAAGGCTTCGGCTTCCGTAGCTGATAATTTGGGTTGTGTCTTTTGATAAATTCGAAATAATAACGGCGTTAAGGTACAGCGGCGTAAGGGTCTGCACTGAAATAACAGCAGCCATATCGCCAAAATACTCCATGCGATGATGATAATGGGGACACTAGCAACAGAAAAGCTCACGATTAAGCAGCCTATAAGACCGTAAATAGAATAATAAATAGCAGGTCGCTGGTGATAAGATAAAATAAGTAAACCCGCGATGTATAAAGTTATCCCTAGCATGAAGTTTGCGCCCTATTCAATAGTCTATAAGACAATGTAGCATTAAATAGCTAAAAAAGAAAATGCCATACTCTTCGCATTTTTTTCTTAGACTTGGTTGCCTACACCTATCCCCCATAGGTAGAGCTCCAGCACATTGTCATCCTCGACCGAAGGTCGGGGATCCAGTTTCAAATCAAGTTTTCTACTACGCCTTGAACCCGTCCAAATATATTGCATTGTAAGATCCAAGGGCGTATAGTGTAGATCTATTAGTCTAAAAAGGATTTTCATAATGGCTAGGTTATTTAGAACAGTTTTAATTTTAAGCGTTTTTCTGTTGACAGCGTGCGCCGAACAACCGGTAGAAAAAAAGCCTGCTGCTGCATCTAATACGGTGGCGAGTGCTGCTACACCTGCAGCTACGCCTAAACCGGCGTCTAGTAGTAATGTACGCCTTAGTGAAGAGACTGGGCTTTCAACAGGTAGTTCTTATTACGTACAAAATCGTGTGCTCGCTTCGGGTGGTGTAGTGAGCGGCGCTCTAATGGGCAGTTAATTTATGTTGAAAATTTGGCGACTCAGTGTATTGGCAGGATTATTTGTTATATATACCGCCATGGCGGCTGATGAAGAAACTCCTTTGCCCGCATCACAAATGGTAACCGCCGCTAGCGATCCTTATACTGACACCACACGCGCCATTACCGTCAGCACAGATAATCCCGAATTTAGCATACGCTTAAAAAGCAATCCAACTACAGGTTATCGCTGGTATTTAAAAACATGGCCTAATACCTGGTTGCAAGTAATAGGACTCGATTATTCGGCGAACAATACTGCACTGATAGGCTCTGGCGGCGAAGAAGTATGGCATTTTAAAGTGCTACCCCAAGCCTTTCAAGCACGCATGTTGATGTCGATTGAATTCGTTTCTATACAACCTTGGAATATGCAAAAAGTTGAATCTGGCACCAGCCAAACCTTTTATGTGGTGACGGATGTGAAGGAATAAAAAAGCGGATAAATTTCCGAGTGTGATTTTCCGAGCCGCAACCGTTAGGGCGCGGAAAGTAGCTACGCTCTTCTCTTTATTGTTAAACAGGCAAAAAATATGCTAACAAAATTAATAATAATGGATTGCTTCTTATGGGCAGGAATGATATTAGGCATTTCTTTTTTAGAAAGTTGGGTAAAATTTCGCGCACCTACTCTTGTAAAGCCGGTTGGCTTAGATGTAGGGCGTACTGTCTTTCGTTTTTTTCATGGTGCACAATGCGGTTTACTCTTAATCCTCATATTCCTCAGTATTTTCATAAACCTTGAGCCGATTCAGTGGGCAGCCATAGCCATTTTAACGGGTATTTTGATACTACAACTTTTTTGGTTATTTCCAAAATTAAGCCAGCGCGTCGACGCAATTATAGCGGGCAATACACCTTCTAATTCTTATATCCATAGCTTATATGGAATATTTGAGGTGGTTAAACTCTTAATTTTAATTATTTTCGGCTGGACACTCATTTCATAAAAGCCTAGAATAATAAATTTAAACTATTTGTTTAACACATAACGCATTAATTTGGAGAGTTTCTTACTAAATCCGCTAAAGTATATTTATTTAAATTTTTATAGAATGCGCCCAAAGATTCTTTTAAAATAAATCTTAGAAAGCAATTCCCCTGTAAACGACATTCTTCACAGTTTAATAATTCAGGTTTCGCTTCCAAGATAAGGATTATATCTCCGATTCTTAAACTGTCACTGGTTTCATTATAGGTTAACCCGCCATTTCTTCCTCTGATAGAGCTGATCCATTTTAATTTCACTAATAAATTTAATGCTTTAACTAAATGATTTCGTGGAATAGAATAGTATTCCGATATTTCATTTATAGTTATTATCCTATTATTCTGCTTAAGATAAATTAACGATTTTAAACATATATCAGAAAATGAACTCAATTTCATGTTTAACCTATGACGATAGCGTAAAACTATCTGAATAAAAATATTGTTTGTCTAATTCTAACATACTCGCGAGTTTAGACAAAGCTTCTATCATTGCTGGATTACCGCAAGCATAGACTTCATGCGCTGATAGATTAATAAAATTCTCTTTAATAAAGTCGGTAACAAATCCATTATAATAATTAGGTAATGGTGTTGAATCAAGGCACAATTGTATTGTTATGTTTAATTTTGATTGCCAAGTTAAAAGGATTTCGGGCAAATAAAAGTCTTCTACGCTAGCACCACCCCACACTAAAGTAATATGGCGATGATCATTGTCTTCTATCATTTTCTCTACAATAGCTTTTATCGGAGCAAATCCAGTACCAGTACAAACCAGAAGAACCTTACCTAAACAATTATGAAGCTTAAAACTGCCCATTGGCCCTTTAATACGGATAATTTGATTAGCGGCAAGTTTGTGCCAAACAATTTCAGAAAAGAATCCTTCAGCATGATATCGGATATGCAATTCAATACAACCATCTTTAATTTTGCCATTGGCGATTGAATAGCTCCTAGCTTTACCCTCATACATAATATCGATGTATTGTCCAGGCACATATTGAAATTCCTGATTGCTTGGCAGCTTAAGTTTTATTATAGCAACCGTTCCTATTTTATGAATGCTTTCAATTTTTGTTGGTAACATTTTAATTGGAAAATTATTGCTAAACCCAGGCATATCAAGTGTGACATCCGTTTTAGGCATTGCTCTACATGCCAAAGTATAACCGTTCGCAATCATCTCAGCGGTCAGAGATGTCTTGCTATAAGGTTGCATTAATTCAACATCGCCATTGCTTATCTTGCAAAGGCATGATGAACATTCTCCATTTTTACAGCTGTGTGGCAAATTGATATTCGCAGCCAATGCTGCATTTAATATATTATTGTCTTCTTCTACAGAAAATTCCATATTAATTGGTGATATAACAACCTTATGTGCCATTTATTTCAACCCTCAACGTTGTCATCCCCGACTGCATCGGGAATGCGAGAATGTGCGTAGGTGCAGGCCACAAAGCCTGCACTAGATGGACAACCATAGGAGTTCCGCTACGCACACATTGTTATGAATATATTCGCGCCAAATCTTCTTTTGCATCACCTGTTGCATGCAGCTTATATTTGTCGACTAGAATATTTACCACAGTAGGCGTCAAAAACGCAGGTAATGTTGGTCCTAGATAGATATTTTCAATCCCTAAACTTAACAAGGTTAACAATACAGCAGCGGCTTTTTGTTCAAACCATGAGATAATTAAAGATAGCGGTAATTGATTAACACTGCATTTAAAAACATCAGCCAAAGCGAGTGCGACTTGAATCGCAGAATAGGAATCATTACATTGCCCCATATCTAATAGACGTGGAATACCGTTGATTGTACCAAATTCATCTTTGTTAAAACGGTATTTGCCGCATCCTAGAGTTAAAATAATGCTATCGCTAGGAGTAGCATGTGCAAACTCAGTGTAATAATTACGTCCTGACTTTGCGCCATCACAACCACCTATCACAAAAAAGTGTTTAATATCGCCATTTTTAACGCTTTCCACGATTTGATCCGCTACGCCTAATACCGTGTTTCTAGCAAAGCCAGTGGTTATAAATTTAGCTTCGGAATCTTCACTAAATCCAGGATTGGCAAGCGCAGATTGAATTGCTGGAGTATAATCTTGGTTGGATAAATGCTTTATATTACTCCACCCTACCGCATTCGTAGTAAACAATCTTTGACTATAACTAACCTGCGGTGCAATTAAACAATTCGTTGTAATTATTATGCTGCCTGGAAATTTTGCAAATTCAGTTTGCTGATCTTGCCATGCACCACCGTAGTTAGCCACTAAATGTGGATACTTTTTAAATTCAGGATAGGCGTGAGCCGGCAACATTTCACCGTGTGTATAAACATTAATACCCATTCCCATAGTTTGTTCTAAGATATTTCTTAAATCATGAAGGTCATGACCGCTTACTAATATGGCTTTTCCTTTCACAGGCGTTATTCTTACTTGGGTTGGCTCCGGATGTCCAAATGTTTCTGTATGTGCTTTGTCTAAAAGTTCCATTGCTTTGTAATTCGTTGCACCAATTTTTAGTGCCCATTCTAAATAAGAACCCGCATCGCTGGACTCTTTGGCTAAAAAATCTAAGCATGCGTGTATGTCTGCATAAATTTGAAGATCCTCATAACCTAATAATCTAGCATGATCCGTATATGCGGCTAAGCCCTTTAACCCAAATAAAACCAGTCCATATAATCCAGTAATATCAGCATCCAAATTTAGAGATCTCATATCAAAGCCAATTGATTCAGCCTGTTCTAATAATCCGGGTAAATCATTTGCGGCTTGGTAGTTTATTGTTGTTAATTGTAATTCAACCGGTGTGGTTTTATTGAATTCACAATTTGCAATATACTGCAGACGTAATTCCTCACGTATATGAATAGCATTATAAATGTAATTCTGAATCCTTTTAGCGTCAAAATTTACATTTGTAAGCGTTGCAAAAAGCGCCTCAACAACAAAAGCGTTTGCGGCAGTGTTATTAATGCCCGACTGATGGCATAAATTTGCATAAACACCTATACCCGTAACTGCATGAACTAATAAATCTTGCAAATTAGCTGTAGTATTGTCTTTTCCACAAACCCCAATAGTACTGCAACCGACATTATTTTCTGTTCTTGTAGTCTGTTCGCATTGATAACAAAACATGATATTTTACCCTCGTTAATTAATAAAATGAGATGAGATGAACTTTGTCATCTTCCACGGCATTATTGTAGTATAGTTGCATTTCAAATGCAACTATACATTGGCAAGCCAACTCCTCCTACGGAATAAAAATGAATATGTACTAACAATTAGATATTAACTCTTTGATTCTTAGATGTTTTAATTCGAAATTCTTTAGCCTGAATCTAGACTTAGCCGACTACATGAAGAAATGAATTGTCTAACTCGTAAATAAATGTTTCGAAACCGGCGGGGTTCCAGAATTAAACCAGGGAAAAACTTGAATTGAAACTGGATCCCCGGCGGCGGCCTTGCCGAGGATGACAACGCTTAGGGATCCGATCAACCACCACCCGCCTTGGCGATTTCCGAAACATCCCAGCCGCCGCCTAAAGCTGTAATCAGGGCCACCGCAGAAACCATACGCACAAAATTAACATC
Organism: Pseudomonadota bacterium; assembly: GCA_021782065.1. Next base: position 5,902 of record JAJXVQ010000027.1, on the reverse strand, counting down.
CGCTGCAGTTTGTTCCACCGAATACGCATTGATCTGCGCGAGCAGTATGCTGGAAATATCCACAACTCCTGAATCGTATTGATTGGTCACCAACTGCAATGACAGCTTAGCATCCGCAACAGCGCGGTCATCAACTGCAGCCTCTTCATTGAGTAGACGCAAAGCGACTAGACTGTCTTCAACATTCTGGAATGCCGACAGCACGGTCTGACGATAAGATGCAACACTTGCTAGGTATGCTGCCGTATAAGCGCGTACGGTTGCACTGCGCAAGCCGCCATCATAAATCGTATCGGCCAATTGCGAGCCATAAGTCCAACCTATCTGTGGGAGGGAAATCCAGTTTGTTAGATTAGGGCCAACCGAATCTACCAGTCCTGACAAAGTCAGCGCGGGATAATAAGCTGCCTTTGCCACACCGATATTTGCATTGGCCTGCTCCATCAAACGCTCAGCTTCAGCAATATCCGGTCGGCGTTCTAAGAGGGTCGATGGAACTGACACAGGAATGGCCGGTGGCGATGCGGTGAGCGGGTCGGGTTTTAAGCTGAAATTGCCGGCAGGAACGCCGATCAGCATAGCAATAGCATGCTCATATTGACCGCGTAACACGCCATTGCTTAAGGCCTCAGCCTGTGCCGCTTCAAGCTCGCCGCGTATCTGCACAACGTTGGCGAGATTATCTACACCCGAATCATAATTGTTTTGTGTATATTGTAATAATTTTTTATAACTGACTACAGTTTCATCTAACAATTTTTGATTCATATCCAGACCACGTAATTCAAAATAATATTGCGCGAGTGAAGCTTGTGCAGAAAGGCGTGTATATGCGAGTAAAGCTGCGCTGGCTTGAGCATTGCTAACAGCGGATTCTACTTCGCGCCGTACCAATCCCCAGATATCCGGCTCCCAGCTGGCATTGAGATTCATGGTATGTGTAGTGGTATTTCCAGAAGAAGAACCCCCGCCGCCGCCGATCGGACTTATTGCGCCACTGCTTGATACACTTGAAGAGGTACCGCCGCTGCTGGGTCTCTGGTGCACAATACCGACCGAGCCTATTACTGTGGGGAAAAAAGCGGAGCGTGCTTCATCTACCAATGCATAAGCCTGCTGATAATTATAATAAGCGTTGGCAATGTTCTGATTATTTTTATCGAGTTGGTCTTCCAGTTCATTCAGTTTTGCATCATTAAAAACTTGCCACCATTTGCCGCGGTCAGATTGATCTTTAGGCTCAGCGACTTTCCATTCTTTTGATGGCGTGGGTGCAATGACTGTCTTGCCTTGCGCTTCTTTGAATTTATCTTGCAGTGGCGCCGTCGGGCGCTTGTAATCCGGCCCTACTTCGCAGGAAGCCAGTAACACCGTTAAGCTAAGTAATAGTAGTTTATAATTTATTTGCATATACCCGTCCCACTTCAAAATGCGAATTTAATACTAGAAGCAATCACGCACCACAACGTTATCATCCTCGACCAGGCCGCGAGGCCGCAGTCGGGGATCCAGAAAAAACTTGATTTGAAACTGGATCCCCGACTTCATCGAGGATGACAAAGCTTCGATTTAAATTTACAGTTTTCATCAAGTTCTCGCATCTTCAAGCTTTAAGTATCTTCTTTTCTTAACCAACGCTTAGGCTGAAAGCGCTCCCACTGTCGCCACCACCAGTCATCATAGCGCCCCATCGCGAGATAAATCAACGGTGTCGTGTACAGCGTCAATGCCTGGCTGACAATCAAACCGCCGACAATAGCGATACCCAAAGGCTGGCGCAATTCAGCGCCTAGTCCAAAGCCTATCATCAATGGCACCGCGCCCAAAGCCGCGGCGCAAGATGTCATCATGATAGGCCGAAAACGCATAACGGCTGCTTCATAAATCGCCTCCTCTCTGGTTTTACCTTGAGTCCTTTCCGCATTCAGGGCAAAATCAATCATCATGATCGCGTTTTTCTTCACAATGCCAATTAAAAGAATAATGCCAATCAAGGCAATAAGACTCAAGTCAGTGCCGCTGATAATGAGCGCGATCAATGCACCAACCCCCGCAGATGGCAACGTAGAAATGATCGTAATGGGATGGATCAGGCTTTCATATAATATGCCCAGTACGATATAAACAGCGAACAAGGCAGCTGCAATCAAATATGGCTCATTATCAAGCGAAGCCTGAAATGCCTGGGCTGTACCGGTAAAAGCGCCCTGTATATTAGACGGCAGGTGCATGTTTGCCACGGCATTACCGACCATGTTGACTGCGTCGCCTAATGCTACATTCGGCAGCAAGTTGAAAGAAAGCGTCGCGGAAGGTGCCTGTCCTTGGTGATTGACCAATAACAAAGTGGATGACGGCGTAAAACTGGCAAATGCTGATAATGGCACCGTAGCATTAGATGGCGATTGCACATAAATATCATCCAGTGTTTCCGGACGCTGCCAATAAGGCGGCGCGACTTCCATTACCACATAATATTGGTTCATGGCGGTATACATTGTGGAAGCATGGCTTTGTCCGAAAGCCGCATATAAAGTCGAGTCTATCTGGGCAGGCGTGATGCCAAAACGATAAGCGGTGTCATGATCTACATTCACCATGACTTGTAACCCATGATTACGCTGATCACTGTTGACGTCAGCAATGCCTGGCAATTTCTGAAGGCGTGCCACAACCTCAGGCGCCCATGTATTCAATTCGCTGAGATTGTCCGATGACAAGGTATATTGAAATTGTGCATTGCCCTGACGACCGCCAATGACAATATCCTGCGCTGATTGCATGTATATGGCAGAGCCTGTCACTACAGTCAGTTTTGGGCGAAGGCGATTGATAACTGCGTCCGCCGATACTTTACGCAGAGAAAGTGGCTTCAACGTAATATTCACCGAACCTGAGTTAACAGTCGTGCCGCCTACAAACCCCGTCACATTTTGTACCGCCGGATCAGCCTGAATAATCTTAATGTACTGCGTCAATTTTTTCTCGATCGCTTGAAACGATATATTCTGATCTGCTTGTATAGATCCCGAGATGCGCCCCGTGTCCTGTTGTGGAAAAAATCCTTTCGGTATTACCACGAATAGATAGATATTCAGGATAACTGTGGCCAAGGTCAGTAGCAGCATCAATCCCGAGTGTTGAAATGCCCAATCTAGACTGGTCTTATATTTATCTTTGACACGATCCATAAAATGAACGAAGCGATTTCTTTTTTCAACTTCATCTTCTTTGAGTAGACGTGAGCACATCATGGGCGTGACAGTCAGAGACACTATCATGGATACCAAGATGGCCACTGACAGAATCACGGAAAATTCACGGAACAGGCGTCCGACAATACCGCCCATCAATAAAATCGGAATAAAAACTGCGATTAAAGAAATACTCATAGATAATACGGTAAAACCCACTTCTTTTGCGCCAATGAGTGCGGCCTGTATTGGTTTTACACCCATCTCTAGATGTCGGGTAGTATTTTCCAGCACGACCACGGCATCATCTACGACAAAACCAGTGGAAATAGTCAATGCCATCAGAGATAGATTATCTAAGCTGTAACCCAAGAGCTTCATGACAGCAAAGGTTCCCAGTAATGACAAAGGTACGGCAATTCCCGGTATCAACATCGCGCGTATTCTGCCCAGGAATAGATAGCTCACCAAAATAACCAGGATCATGGCAATCACCAGAGTGATTTCCACGTCATGTAGTGAAGTGCGGATAGTGGCGGTACGATCCATCATGACTGTCAGATCAATTCCTGCAGGGATGTCGGCAGCGAGCACCGGCATCATAGCTCGTACCTGATCGATAGTTTTGATGACATTTGCACCGGGTTCTTTAAATAAGAGGATCAATACTGCTGGCTTGCCGTTGGCAAGACCGGCATTACGCACATCCTGCACTGAATCGTTGACCTCGGCTACATCGGATACTCGCACAGGCTTGCCATCCCGATAAGCAATGATGAGTGGTTTGTACTGATAAGCCTTGAATAGCTGATCATTCGTCGCAATTTCTGAAATTCTATTGCCGTTGATTATATGGCCCTTGGCCAGGTTGGAATTGGCTGATTGAAGCGCCGCCGCCACTTGAGGCAAGCTAATCCCATATTTATTGAGCTCTGTTGGGTTTAATTCCACACGCACAGCTGGCAGCGAACCGCCACCGACTACCACTTGCCCTACTCCACTCACCTGCGACAATTTTTGCTGCAGAATAGTGGACGCAGCATCATACATTTGGCCGCGGTTATATTTATTAGAAGTCAACGCCAGAATCATAACCGGCGCATCCGATGGATTAACTTTTCTGTAGGTGGGCGCTGAAGGCAAGTTCGTCGGCAAATTGCTGGCCGCGGCATTAATGGCGGCCTGCACATCGCGCGCGGCACCGTCAATATTGCGCGATAAATCAAACTGCAGGACTAGTTGAGTAGAGCCTAAACCGCTGGCGGAAGTCATTTGCGTTACACCGGCTATACGCCCCAACTGTGTTTCCAGCGGTGTCGCGACTGAGGATGCCATAATTTCCGCGCTGGCGCCCGGCAGGCTTGCTGACACGGCGATAGTAGGAAAATCCATCTGCGGCAATGACGACACCGGCAGCAGATTAAAAGAAACAAGGCCCGCAAGCGCCAAGCCAATCGCGAGTAAAGTAGTCGCTATAGGCCGCTTGATGAATGGCGATGAGAGATTCATCACACTTCCTCGCTGGGCTTGGCTACGTTATATGATCTGATTTTGCGGGAGAGTCGATCAAAGGTTAAATAAATTACTGGCGTAGTGTAAAGTGTCAGCAGCTGACTCACCATCAACCCACCAATAATAGCAATACCTAAGGGTTGCCGCAGTTCTGCTCCCATGCCGCTACCAAATGCCAATGGTATAGCGCCAAACAGGGAAGCCATGGTAGTCATCAGAATAGGACGGAAACGAAGTCGTGCTGCTTCATAAATCGCCGCGCGCGCTGATTTTTTCAGCTCGCGTTCCTGGGCCAGCGCAAAGTCAATCATCATGATTGCGTTTTTCATGACTATACCAATTAACAGTATGAGACCAATCAATGCGATCACAGTTAGCTCCTTCCCTGTGAGTAACAAGGCAAGCAGCGCACCCATGCCCGCAGAAGGCAACGTGGATAAAATAGTCAGCGGATGAATATAACTTTCATACAAAACACCCAGCACTATGTAAACTGCAATAATAGCGGCCAGCACCAGCCAGCCTTCATTGGCAAGCGAGCTTTGAAATATTTTTGCAGAACCCTGAAAACTGGCTTCCACATTTAAAGGTATATTTAAATCTTGTCGTGCCTGATTGATTGCAGTGACGGCTTCACCGAGCGAGGCACCCGGAGCAAGATTAAAGGAAATAGTGGCGACTGGAAACTGACCTTGACGACTAATCAGCAAAGGGCCCGTAGTCTGTAAGATTTTTGTGAATGCGCTCAATGGCACAGCGCCGGTTGCAGTCGCAGTCGCGAGTAGATTGGGGCTAGCACTAGTATAGAGTGCACTGACAGCGCTCACAGGAGCTGCCGTGCCCGTCGTGGTAGTTGCTGCTGTATTGCTAGCCAATGCAGTTGGAATATAAATGTTATTCAGCGCGACGGGACCACTTTGCATTTGTGGTAATACTTCCTGCACGACGTGATATTGATTGCGCTGGGTAAACATGGTCGATACCTGGCGCTGACCAAAAGCATCATAAAGAATATTGTCTATTGTTGCCGCGGTGATACCAAAGCGATATGCGGTGTCACGGTCTATATCAATGTAGGTACGCAAACCATTATTCTGCAGGCTGCTGGCAACATCGCGCAATACGGCAACTGTCTTCAATTTGTCTATCAATGCATTTGTCCACTTAGTTACATCCGCGGCATTGGGTGCGCCTAC
>JAJXVQ010000026.1 GCA_021782065.1 Pseudomonadota bacterium | reverse complement strand
CAATTTAACGAATTATTACAAAATCAGCATTTTTGGTGTTGCTTTCTTTCTGAACAGAATTTAGAGGGACTTGCTTGAGGGGATTCTTGAGGGTATAGGCCCGGTTTGGAGCTCTCAATCCCCAAATCGAACAAGATACGAACAGCATGGACGCGTCTAGCGCTGCTCTCCTGCTAAACTATACCCAGACACACTAGCGATGGCCGATCTTTTCGTGAAGGGGTGATCTCGGGCAGGGATTTAAAGATCATTGCATCAGCTCGCTCTACGCTTCTCGTGCCTAAGTTGGATAGGCACCGCATTTCGCACTTTTTCTGTATTGAGTGAAAAAATAAGAGAAATTTTTGAGGCTGAAAGGCAGCGCCCCGGTTCGCCACGGATAACCAAAAAATTAAGGCAAACAGGGAAAAAAATTGGGGAAAATCGTGTAGCGCGGATTAGGAAAAATAAAGGTTTACGAGCTAATTTTTAACGCGCAAATTATCGTTGAAAATATAGCACTGCTAGCAAGGTTGTCCGTCAATTGTGATTAAAGTAGGAATAATCTAAAGCATCCTCAGGTTATGCTAGAGGGCAGCTCTTAAAGTTGCCCTCTCATTATCCTCTTTTAAAACTTTGCTAAAGGTCTCCCTAGAGTCATTTGTAGGACTTTATAGTCTTCCCATGTTTTTATATTGTCCTGTGCCTCTTGTGACCAGAAAGATGCTTTTGATTTTTGTTGAGTGTTTAACTTCGCGGCCTTATTATCCTCTAAGGATTTTTGTTGAGTGTTTAACTTCGCGGCCTTATTATCCTCTAAGGATTTTTGTTGAGTGTTTAACTTTGCAGTCTTATTATTCTCTAATGCTTCTGCATCCTCTAATGCTTCTGCATCATTTAAACTAGATATAACATCTTCTATTACATCTAAATTTTTAGATGTAACCGTTTCTGTAATTTTAGCTTGTATAGCCGTAAGAAATGTGTGTAACTCATTGGTGTGCCATGTTCTAGCATTTTTAGCATTTTTAGCCAAGGCTATTACAGGGAGTAATGTTTCTTGTTGGGACTCCTGATCCTGATGCATCAGTTCGTCTATTAAAATGCAAATGCCACGCATACAGGCGTTATCAGTCGTATACCCACCATCGAGATAAAGAGAAACAACATTCCAAAGATCTGATTTGGAATTATCAGGCTGCCACATAGAAAAGCCATCGAATTGCATCGCAAAATCGACCTCACCGGTTATAAGCTCTTTAATATAGTCTGGATTCGATAGTTGGCTTTGACTAGAGCTGCGATTATGCCTGTTATAAAAGGCCTCTATTATTATGTCACTATTACTGCTCATGATACCCTCACATTTAAAATTAAAATAATGAAGAATTATATCATGCATCTTATTACATGTCAAGAAAATAGCGATGATTCCAGGCGCTCCCGGTCAAAACCCAGAAAAAAACAGTAAAGTCAATGGATCCCACATTCCGCAGAAATCACGAATAAAATCGCCAATAAGCTGGCCAGAGTGTATTTAAAATGACCCTCTGCCTTTCAATGATATTCGTTGTTACTACCGTTTTTTTATCAATAATGAGAATGCTAATACCCTGAAAACAAAAAAATACCCATTTTGCTGTGGGTTTTTGGGTTGGTTTCTTTTTCATGTCCGGGAAATACGCATTTTTTCCCTTGAGCTCTGTACGAATGAGATGCTCAATGCCAGCATAAACCATCAAGCTGCATGTCATGATCATAAGCAGCGCTTCGATACGTTCAGACTTTTTCAAAAAAAGTGAAGACACCAGAAAATCTGGGCTTTTTAAGAATCGAAATCCCCGCTCTACAGCCTGCTGAGATTTATATTCATCTAAAACAAATTGCATCGATAGATTTTCAGATAAATCATTGGTGGCTAAAATAAATAATCCTGTTGTATCCATAGCCTCTTCTTTCAATTTTAAACAGCTAGCAATATGGCCACTAATGTGGAATGTTGTCGTAGAATCATCCCTCAATCCAGGGCGACCGCGCTTACTTCGTTTTATTTCCTGAATAATTTTAGCCTCTTCAATGACCACAAATTCTTGTGCTTTCTGCCATTCTTGTAATGCACAATGGGCATCTGCTTCACAGCTAAAAGACTCTCTGCATAATTTCTTAAAACTTTTGACAGAATCTTGTGTCTTCTTAAGTACGCATTTATCGAGAATATATTTTTCTCGTTCCTTTGCTTGGGTGCTTCTAATCAATAACCAGCGTTGTGGTACCCCGCCATAGGAGGCTTCATGCCAGGAGCCAAAATATCCTTCATTCAGCGCTGTCCATGTGAGTGTCTTGGCTTTTGATAACAAAATTTTGGCTTCTTTTATTTTCTGCGCAACCCGAGTAATGAATAATTGTTCTTGCTCTGATAGCGCTTTTAGTGTCTCTTCAACGTATAACGCAGCATCAGCGATAAAATAGGTATTTTTATAGGCCGCTTTTAAACTTTTTAAATGGGCTTTTACCGTCTTTTTAAACGTTTCTGTATCCTGGGCATTCCCACTGCAGGCCTGCATATACAAGGGTATACCCGCCTGATTCTCCGTGATTAGACTCAATACCACCTGGTTTAAATCAGGACGATGGTCTCGACTATAGCCTTGGGTAATCCGGATGGCAGTGGCATCTATATCTTGTTCATATTCGCCATCCACATGAAAACTTGTCGTATCTAAATTCAAACTCTTACACGGTAATTTCAGATAATTTACGACTAAAGCAGCTATTTCCTGATATAACTCTGATACCCCTTCTTCATAAAGAGAATCCAAAAATCTTCCCATCACATCATCATTGATATGGTCGGGCAAGATCCCCTCCCCGAGCAAACGCTCCGTCGGTTTATCATAAAAATATTCCGGATACATATGCAAGGTCCGGCTAACAAAGCCTAAGCCATTGAGAATCATCGCGACCAATAAGGCCCCGTTACTAATATGACTCCTGGGAGAATCTTTGGGCATGCGCCTATTCACAAGCTCTTCGAGTCCTATTTCTTTGCAAAATCCAGCGACAAGACCCAGATGATCCAGTCGTTTAATATCGTAGGTTCTTTTATCCATTTCTGTCTTCCAAAAGACAGTAATAGATCAAAAATTACGATCCTTGTCAAGAGACAGCCCCCTGTTTTTGTTTAATTCCAAAAGTTAATGCGGAATGAGGGATGGATCGCTAAAATTAAAGATCGCGACATTAACCAGTTAAAAGTCGATATTAATCAGCAAGTTACATCTTCACTGGGAACTGCTGCTGATATTTCTGTTGAAGAAGGGATGGAACGATTACTGACATTAGGTGGATTTCCTGAACCCTTTTTATCCGGAGATAAGCGAAGAGCGCACGTCTTGAAAATTTAGTGGCCACCTATTTACTGAAATGATTACATTTTATAGAAGGTTATCACAGCTATCGCTGCAGTTTACATCACATTCGCGACAAAGAAGGGCGTGACGTCGATTTTATTACGATCATTGATGGGAAAGTCATTGATCTTAATGCTAAATAGCCCCTTCAATTCAAAGGTTCATTAGGTACGATAGTAGAAAGAAAATCTTCATAAAAAATAAAGCGAACCTTTAAGCTTAAACCCCTGGGCCACCCAATACACTTCCCGTGAACGGGTGCGCGAAGCATCGGGTTTGCGTATCCATACCTTGGTAAATGCGGCTCGGGCCTCGCGCAATAAGGCATCGCTGCCCTCGCCTTGGAACACTTTACACACCCAAAAACCACCGTTTTTCAGAGTCTCCGTGGCAAACTGAAATGCAAGTTCTGATAAATACATAGAGCGGGCCTGGTCTACCGCCAAGGTACCGCTGGTATTCGGTGCCATATCGCTTAAGACGCCGTCTATTAAGCGCTCACCCTTACGCCCCTCGTTAACAGCACGTTCCTGAATCAGCTGGCAAAATTGTTCATAGGCTTCGGGTTGGGTAAAATCCCCTTGTAGCGTATCCACATCAGCCAAGGCGTCCATACGTAAAATATCCAGGGCAAAAACCCGGCCTTGTGCGCCGCAATGGGCGGCCGCCACCTGACTCCAGCTGCCTGGTGCTGCCCCCAAGTCGACTACCCACATTCCTCTACGGATCAAAGGGTTCTGCGTGAGAATCTCTTCTAATTTGAAGGCAGATCGCGCACGATATCCTTGGGCTTGCGCCTTTTTAACATAAGGATCATTAAAATGCTCATGTAACCAGCGCTTACTGCTTCTTGATTTAACCATATTGTTTGCCCTTTTTCATAACCCTATATCCATGTATAATCGCTGCACTATTTTATATAACGAGATCCCTATGATACTATCTGCCCAACAAATACACAAGCTGCGCCAGAAAGCCCATGCCTTAAAACCTGTGGTGTGGTTAGGCCAGCACGGCTTAAGCGAAAAAGTACTAGAAGAAATTAACATCGCCCTAGATGCCCACGAATTGATTAAAGTCAAATTAGCCGGTGCCGATCGTGAAACCCGTGACAGCTTAGCGCAACAAATTGTACAAAATTTATCAACCACCTTGGTGCAACAAATAGGACAGATTGCCGTATTCTATCGCAAAAACAATGATAAAAAATAAATGAGTTTATACGCGTTCTGTTTATATAAGTATTTCCCTTTTGGCGGCTTGCAACGCGATTTCTTGCACATTGCCAGCCTCTGCCATGAGCGCGGGCATCAAATCCGCGTTTATACATTAAGTTGGCAAGGTGAGATCCCCTCTTTTATAGACGTACGGCTGGTACCTGTGCACGCTTTACAAAATCACGGTTTATATCGTCGTTTTCAACGTTGGATGGCCGCGGATTTGCAAAAACATCCCGCGGATGCAACGATTGGTTTTAATAAAATGCCGGGGTTAGATTTTTATTATGCAGCCGATCCTTGCTTTATCGCTAAAACAGAATACCGGGTGCCTTGGTATCAGCGTTTGAATCCCCGTTTTAAAAATTTTTACAGAGATGAAGCTGTTGTTTTCAACCCCGCAGCAAAAACAAAAATATTATTATTAAACCAGAAACAACAAGATGAGTATCAACAATTTTATGATACTCCGAAAACGCGTCTGCATATTTTGCCCCCAGGTATTGCTCCCGATCGCGTGCGGCCAGTCAACGCAGATGCTATACGTAGAGATTTGCGCCTAGAATTTGCAATTAAAAATGATGAGATTTTATTATTGATGGTGGGCTCTGGGTTTAAAACCAAAGGGCTAGATCGCAGCCTGTGGGCTATTGCATCCCTACCGCCTACCCTGCGCAAACGTTGCCAGTTAATCGTCATCGGTCAAGACAAAGCAGATGCATTTCTACGCATGAGTCGACGTTTAAACATTGCCGATCGCGTGCGCATTATTCCTGGGCGAAACGATATCCCTCGTTTTTTATTTGCCGCGGATTTATTATTGCATCCAGCTTATGCAGAAAGCGCTGGCATCGTTCTATTAGAAGCGCTAGTAGCGGGTTTGCCCGTATTGGTCAGCGATGTGTGCGGCTATGCACCCTATATTGCAGATTCAGGTTGCGGTGCATTGATGGTATTCCCTTTTAACCAAGAAGATTTTAATGCGCTGTTATTAAAGGCGATTGAAGATAAAGACCTGCGATTACAATGGCAAACAGCGGGTCTTCATTATGCAAAGAACACTGATTTGTTTGGTTTGGCGGCAAAAGCGGTGGATATTATTGAGGCTAATACTTCGCTTGTCCGGGCGCGCGCGGAAATGGAATCACATCGCGCACATTCGCCACACCCGTAATATAACTCAATAAACGCTCAAAACCCAAACCAAAGCCAGCATGCGGCACGCTGCCGTAACGGCGTAAGTCTAAGTACCAACCGTACTCTTCTGAGTTTAAGCCACTGTCCTGCATGCGTTGCGTTAACACGTCTAAACGCTCTTCACGTTGGCTGCCACCGATGATTTCGCCTATGCCGGGCGCTAATACGTCCATAGCCGCCACAGTCTTACCATCGTCATTTAAACGCATGTAAAAAGCTTTGATATCTTTAGGATAATCCGTGACGATCACCGGTGCTTTCACATAGTGTTCGGCCAAGTAACGTTCATGTTCGGATTGTAAGTCAATTCCCCAACTAACGGGATATTCAAAGCGGCTATTTTCTTTTTCTAACACTGCCACCGCTTCGCTATAGGTCATCATCACGAATTGATTATTCACTACTTGCTCTAAACGAGCAATACACGTTTTATCTACCCATTCATTGAAAAAAGCCATATCATCGGCGCGTTCGTGTAATACCGTCGTCAATACGGTTTTTAGCAGTGCTTCGGCTAAAGCAGCATCCTCTCTCAAATTCGCAAAAGCCATTTCGGGTTCTATCATCCAAAACTCGGCTAAATGACGGCTGGTATTGGAATTTTCCGCTCTAAAAGTAGGGCCAAAGGTATAAATCTTCGATAAAGCTAAAGCGTAGGCTTCGGCATTCAATTGGCCCGACACCGTTAAAAAAGTTTCGCGTCCAAAAAAATCTTCTTTAAAATTGACCTTACCCTCATCGTCTTTAGGAATATGACATAAGTCTAAAGTGCTCACTCGAAACAATTCACCCGCGCCTTCGCAATCGTTGGTGGTAATAATCGGTGTATTTAACCAAAAAAAGCCTTGTTGATGAAAAAATTCATGAATTGCATGCGCCACGCTATGACGCACTCTGGCCACGGCGCCTATAATATTAGTGCGCGGGCGCAAATGTTGAACTTCCCGTAAATATTCCAAAGTATGTCGCTTGGGACTAATCGGATATTGCTCCGGATTGTCTATAAAGCCAATCACCGTCACACTTTCCGCTTTTATTTCCACCGTTTGTCCTTGCCCCTCTGAAGGCACCAACGTACCCACAACGCGTATAGAACAACCCGCGGTGAGTTTTAATACTTCACTATCATAATTTGGTAAATCGCTGGGCGCTATGATTTGCAGGGTCGCAAAACAAGAGCCATCGTATAAGGCGATAAAGGACATGCCCGCCTTGGAATCGCGGCGCGTACGCACCCAGCCCTCAATACTCACCGCCGTATTTATTTTCGTTTTATCGTTTAATAAGGCTGCAATAGACATTTTTATTTGTAATCTCCTATAGGTATAGCTCTACGTATACGAACTATCTCTTCTAAATTTATATCGGCACACACAACGCCTGATTTCTCTGCTTTACATTCGGCAGTAATAGTTCCCCAAGGATTGATAATAACACTATGACCATAAGTCCTGCGGCCACTGGCGTGTGTGCCACTTTGCGCAGGTGCCACTACATAACAGAAAGTATCGATGGCACGAGCGCGCGTCAAGATATGCCAATGCGCCTCTCCTGTTCTAACGGTAAAGGCTGATGGCAAAACGATAATTTCGGCGCCCTTTTTAAAAAGTTCATTGAACAATTCTGGAAAACGCACGTCATAACAAACGGCTAAGCCTAAACGTCCCAAAGGGGTTTCCACAACCACGCTGTTTTCGCCAGCCTCTACGGTATCGGATTCGCGATAATATTCTGTTTCCGACAACACCACGTCGAATAAATGTATTTTATCGTAGCGTGCGACGCAGATCCCTAGCTCGTTATACACCAAACAAGCCGCACGCACTTTATTACCTTGTTGATTCAATATAGGTACAGTACCCCCCACTAGCCACACGCCATAATGTTGTGCGGTGTGTGCTAAAAAATCTTGGATTTTCCCCTGACCAACGGATTCGTGAGTCCGTAAGCGTAGATCGTTTTTATCCGTTATTAAAGGGAACATTTCTGGTAAGGCAATCAGCTTCGCTCCTTGTTCTGCCGCTTCACCTATTAAACGATACGCCACCTGTAGATTTTCATCGCTATTTTCGCTAGAACACATTTGTATGGCGGCTATTCTGTTCATCATGATGACAACGCTTGTAATAATTGTTGATGTATACCGCCAAAGCCTTTGTTGCTCATGACGACTAGGTGATCACCTGCTTTGGCTTCTGCTTTAAAATGCTCGACTATGGCTTCTAGGCTATCTAATACCGTCACGGGTCGTTTTGAAGCAGCGATTAAGTCATCTACCCCCCAATCGGGATTCGGGCGGATGATAACGATTTCATCAGCATTCAACCACGATGGTGGCAACGTTTTTTTGTGCACGCCGGTGCGCATAGTATAAGAACCTAATTCTAATAACGCAAATAAACGCGCCTTACCTATGCGTGCACGCAAACCTTGTAAGGTAGCAGCAATTGCCGTCGGGTGATGCGCAAAATCATCATATACACTTACACCATGCGCCTCGCCCTTCTTTTCTAACCGGCGTTTCACATTTTTAAATTCCGGTAAAGCCGCTATCGCAGTGGCGATGGGTACGCCTACCGCATGTACCGCGGCAATCGCCGCCAACGCATTGTGTATATTGTGCTGGCCTAATAAATTCCAACGCACGGTGCCTTGTTCTTTGTCCTCATAAAAAATCTTAAATTCACTACCATCGTCTTTTAAAGATTGCGCTTTAAAGTCCCGCCCTAAATATATCACCGGCGTCCATACGCCTAGCTCTAGGGTTTGTTGAATGGCAAGATCATCAGCGGGTACTATAATCGTACCATTGCTGGGGACGATACGCAGCAAATGATGAAATTGTCTTTGAATATCGGCTAGAGCATCAAAGATATCTGCGTGATCGAATTCTAGATTATTGATCACCAGGGTGCGCGGATGATAATGAATAAACTTAGAGCGTTTATCAAAAAAAGCGCTGTCGTATTCATCGGCTTCGATCACAAAAAATTCGCCCGCCCCTAAGCGTGCAGAAATACCAAAATTCTCGGGAACGCCACCTATTAAAAAGCCTGGTTTTAGGCCTGCATAGTCTAAGATCCACGCCACTAAGCTTGCCGTAGTGGTTTTGCCGTGCGTGCCAGAAACAGCGATGACGTGGCGTTGTTGCAGAATTTCTCGGTATAGCCATTCCGGCCCCGAGGAATAAGGCAGAGTGCGCGCCAAAATGGCTTCGACGATGGGTTTGCCTCTGGATAAGGCGTTGCCTATAACCATATCGGGAATAGATTCTGAGAGCGTATCATCATAACCCTGATGTAAATCTATGCCCAAGGCCGTTAATTGCGTGCTCATGGGTGGGTATACGGCTTCATCGGCGCCACTGACGCTAAAACCCGCTTCCTTAGCCAGGGCAGCAATGCCTCCCATAAAAGTGCCGCAGATCCCTAAGATGTGCAGGCGCTTACTCATAATACGCTGGCCTTAAACCATTGCAATAATTTCATAATCCCTTCAAAGATATTGGAACTCGCCAATAACACAAATACGGCAATACAAATGGCTACAAACCGCGATTTTTCCAGAGCCGATTGGTAAATTTTACCTTGTACGGCTACCGCCCAGAAGACCATCAGGATAATGACGAATAGGACCAAATACTGCAAAAAGGGAATGCTTTGGGCTAAGAAAGAGCTCGTCACGATAAGAATGGCCGCAACTAGATTCAGCAGCAACGACGTGCCCAACAAGGCCGCCTGCATTTGCACATAACGCGCGGTTTTGTGGGCCGCTAATAGGACTAGATAAGGCAAGACCAATAGAGTGCCTACATAGATTGTGGCGGCCAAAAGGCCATATTGCCAATTCTTGCTGTTGGTCCAGGCGGCATAGGCCAAACCCCACTGACATAGGGCTACCACGACCAATAAAGTAGGTGAATAAGGCACGTCTTCAGGGTCGCGCTTGAAGCGACAAATATCCCACCATAAACGCAATAACGCCAACAAGCCTTTCATAATGAACCCTTAATAATGATCGTGCAATCTGTGGCATTATAAGATACCGTCAAAATAGATGCAATATGATACAGGTGTGCCCCCAGCGATTGGTTTTTGTGCAAATCAATCGCTGGGGAAGACGGGTTTAATGGGGAAAAACAATGGCATCAGCAGTTTGTGCTTGTACTTGAGCTGGTGCTTGGTTCTTTAATTGCCCTTCTGGTTTAAACAGAGTCACCGCAGGTGCTGCTGATAAACTAAATGAAGATAAGGGTGCCGCACCACCTGGGTGAGCCTCAGCCTTCCCCTCGTCCGCCAATTGTTGAGCCTCAGCCCTTTTCTCGTTCGCCAATTGTTTTGTTGATTCTTGAATAATGATTCCAACGTATACTTTCTCGTCTCCATCAGGTAGAGCACGCCAAAATTCAACTGCTTGTTCAATATAAACCTGTGCTGCATCTAGATTTTTAGGAAAATTCAGTCCTCCCCTCATTGAAATATCCGCTAACTGTATATAAGCGTATATATTGCCGTTATCTGCCGCTTTGGCTAATGTTTCAATCTGCTGCTCTGCCGCTTTGGCTAATGTTTCACTCCGTTCATCCTTATCCGCCACAGGCTTTTCAAATAGCATTTCTTCGCGATATTTCATTTTCTCTCTATATATATAGCATTGATAAAGCTCTGATGGCAAAAATCCATTTATTCTAGGAAAATTTTGATTAGAAATAGAGCCCCCATTTTTCAAGTAGGGAAAACGTGTCTCTAACTCTGCTATAAATTGCCTAATTATGTTTTCCCCCTCTGGGCTTGGAGGAAAACATAATGCCAATTTTCCTAAGTAATATGCAGACGCTGGATCCAGCGGTAATCCAAATTCTCCTTTAGCAGCTATTTGCGCTAAATAGTAAAGCGCTTTTGCATCTTGTGTTTTGGCAAGATTAATTAAATCAGGAACAACTTGTTTGTTATACAACCCCAATATATTTTTTTTACTATTGAGTTCCCGATAGATTCTTTTTAAAATATCTTCTTTGTCGTTCGACGATAGGTTATCTGCCCGAAACGGAATTCTTTTCTGAAACAAATGAGTTTCCACGGCATTTGTAATTGCAGCCTGATTTACATCGTGATTTTTGCCTCTATCCTGCAAATGAACACCTATAAAATTTATGCGGTACTTAGATCTATCTGTCATATTAATTTGTTCAATGCGCTTATCAACGGAACTAATACATTCTGCTCTATCATCAAAAAATATAATTTTTCCAGGAATAGTAGCATGCGGATCCACAAAAAGAGTGTCCACTAAACGAACTTTTGAATGACGTGCTTCTGAAGTATTCTCTTTTTCATCTATGGGCAAAAATTTCTGAGATATTTCTCTATCCAATTTAGCCAAACAACCATTGTCATTTTTGCATTGTGCGTATCTAGCATCATCGCTGCTTTCAAAAGCAGAAATATAATGGTCTACAAATGAAGAACCTGCAATATGAGGAAATGAGTTAGATGAAACAGTTTCTTTTCTTTGTAAAGCGCCAACCCTAATTAACAACTCCTTTATAAGTTCCTCGATATTTCTAGCATCTTTCTTTCCGTTCTGAGTTTCTATTCTAGGGTACATGCTCTGGAAAACTTCTAATAATCGATTTAAAGACGCCATTTTATTCAAAAATTTTGGTGAGTTACGAAATAGCGCTAAGGTCCGTGCTATTTCTGCTACTTGCTTTGTTAAAAGCTGTGAAAACTCCTTTTTTTCTTGACTAGCCATATCTCTTTCTAAGGCTGCAATCTCTTTGTCTAAAAAATCTGGCGACACAATTTTTTCCATCTGCTCAGTCAGTTCTTTTTCTAACGCTGCAATCTCCGGCTCTAACAACTCCAAAGCAAAAGGATGCTTGTGTCCTAGATCCCCGGGCATGATCACTCGTTCTATGTCAATCCCATCTTTTTTTAGTCGCAGCAACACGTCTGTGCGTTTCTCTATCGCATGAGGGTTCTTTATATCTTCTAAACTCATGGTCGTAAAAAGGCAAAACTTGACTTTAGGGTCTTGAGCCAAATCTCGTAGTTTTTTCATCAGGAAATCATTATATCCGCCACCATGATTATCTGCTAAATATACAAGTGTGTCATCTACATCCAATAAAACTAAAGTGGAATCTTGATCCAGATACATGTGGTTTGTTTTTAAATGATTAAATATCTCTTGTAGCGCGTTGGCGTTGGCTTTGGCTTTGGCTTTGGCTTTGGCTTTGGCTTTGGCTTCTTCTGCTTCTAAACTAGATGCGGACATATTATTACCTCTTCTAAGATTATTTTTAAGATTACGTGATGGTAATTATACAGATAAAATCTTAAGGTAATATTAAGGATAGCTTAATTGACGATGGCCCACTCTGTACTGGACAAAAGATTGAATTAGCACAATAAATCTCCAGTTTTAGGGGTAAGAAGTGCAAAGAGAGAGCAGATTTGGGTGATTTT
>JAJXVQ010000164.1 GCA_021782065.1 Pseudomonadota bacterium | reverse complement strand
CTGATATATTTGTCAATAAGCTTTTCTATTATGTTATTAATGAGACTATTTACATCTGATTCGGAAAATTTATAGTTTTTATCTTCTTTTTCTAACACAATTTTATTGTATATTTCTTCAGCGGTATTTTCAATATATTCCGAGAAAAAGTTACGCACTCTTAGCATATATGGCATCTTCACTAAAGAGTTTTCATCACAAAATCTCTTTATATCTCTAATCCCCCATTCTATTTCATCTTCATGTAATTTAACATCTATAAATGCGATTTCATTTTGTTTCATTTTACACCATTTTAATTGTCACTTAAAGACTAAAAAAAAGCCCCGCAAATGCGGGGCTTTTAAGAGCACAAAGACTTTGGAAACGCTGACTTACATCATGCCGCCCATACCGCCCATGCCACCCATACCGCCCATGCCGCCCATATCGCCGGCACCTGCAGTTTCTTTTTCTTTTACTTCAGTCACGATGCATTCCGTCGTTAGCACTAGGCCAGCGATAGAAGCTGCGTTTTGCAAAGCACTGCGTGTGACTTTAGTAGGATCGATAATCCCAGCTTCAACCATATCGCAGAACTCGCCTGTGGCTGCATTGTAACCAGTGTTATCTTTAGAAGCGACAACCTTATCCAAAACTATAGCAGCTTCGTAACCAGCGTTGCTGACGATTTGACGCAACGGAGAAGTCATTGCACGTTTAGCAATGGCTATACCGATGTTTTGATCGTCATTAGCGCCTTTCAAATCAGACAAAGATTGCATAGCACGGATCAAAGCAACACCGCCGCCAGGGACAATCCCTTCTTCAACTGCAGCACGAGTTGCATGCAGAGCATCTTCTACACGTGCTTTCTTCTCTTTCATTTCAACTTCAGTTGCAGCACCGACTTTAATCACAGCCACACCACCAGACAATTTGGCAACGCGTTCTTGTAATTTTTCACGGTCGTAATCGGAAGTGGTTTCTTCGATTTGCGCACGAATTTGATCGACGCGAGCTTTAATATCCACTGGATTACCTGAACCGGAAATAAGTGTCGTTTCATCTTTAGTGATGATGATCTTCTTAGCTGTACCTAGGTCAGTCAAAGTAACAGATTCTAAAGTGCGGCCTGTTTCTTCGGAAATCACTGTGCCGGATGTTAAGATAGCAATATCTTGCAACATTGCTTTACGACGATCGCCAAATCCAGGGGCCTTCACCGCAGCGACTTTCAAAATACCGCGTATATTGTTCACCACTAAAGTAGCCAAGGCTTCGCCTTCTACATCTTCAGCAATTAACAACAAGGAACGGCCTGCTTTAGCAACAGCTTCCAAGGTAGGCAACATATCGCGTATATTACCGATCTTTTTGTCTGTCATCAGAATGTAAGGGTTGTCTAATTCTACACTCATGTTTTGTTGATTGGTTACGAAGTAAGGAGATACATAACCGCGATCAAATTGCATGCCTTCGACGACGGACAATTCGATTTGGAAGGATTGACCTTCTTCAACCGTAATAACGCCTTCTTTACCCACTTTTTCCATTGCAGCGGCAATAGCTTCACCGATTTCAGGATCGCCATTGGCAGATACTGTACCGACGTTTTTAATTTGCGCTTTGCTGGTGCAAGCTTGTGACAGTTTTTTCAAAGCATCTACAGCTTTAGTCACACACAGATCAATACCGCGTTTGATTTCCATCGCGTTACGGCCAGCGTGTACACCCTTCAAGCCTTCGTTAACCATGTTAGCGGCCAATACAGTTGCTGTGGTGGTACCATCGCCTGCGACGTCAGAAGTTTGTGATGCCACTTCTTTCACCATTTGTGCACCCATATTTTCGAATGGGTCTCTTAATTCGATATCTTTCGCTACGGATACACCATCTTTAGTGAAAGTAGGAGCACCGAATTTCTTTTCCATGCCAACTAGACGGCCAGCAGGACCTAAAGTTACCTTAACGGCATCTGCTAAAATATTAACGCCGCGTGCAAGCGTTGCACGAGCACTATCACCAAACTGAATTTCTTTTGCAACCATTTTACTTTTCCTCGATTGTATTTAACATTAAAAATTATGATTAGGCCTCGATGACAGCCATGATGTCGTCTTCACGCATCACTATCAAGGTTTCTCCATTGATTTCGACTTCGGTACCGGCGTATTTGCCAAACAATACCTTATCGCCAATTCGTACGAGTAATTCTTGTACGCTACCGCTATCTAAGACACGGCCACCACCTAGAGCGACCACTATACCCATCATGGGTTTCTCAGTTGCCGTATCAGGGATCACGATGCCACCAGCCGTTTTGCGTTCTTCTTCTAGACGACGGACGACTACACGGTCACGTAATGGGCGAATATTTGTTTTTGCACTCATTGTATTTAACCTCTTTAAAAATATCTAAGTCACTATTGGGACACTGTATGGCAAACCTAAGGCTGCCATATTCCTTTTGCCATCTGGGGAAATACCAGTGGCGACTCCCTCTAAGTATGGGCGTATCCCTAGAATTCAAGGGTTTTTAGGGTTTTTATAAGAGTTTGTGCTAAGATAAACCATAATCCGGTCTACATGAGCGATTCTGTGTATAAATTTAAAACAGCACGCCCTTTTTTATGGCTCTTCCTATTAATAGTCTTGGTCAGCAACCGTGCCATGGCCACGCCATCATTCGATCTGGGT
>JAJXVQ010000163.1 GCA_021782065.1 Pseudomonadota bacterium | reverse complement strand
CAATTACTCATCGTGCTCGCACTCGCCACCCCTATAGGTATTATTCTGGCTAGCAATCTAGGCTTTATAGTAAAACAGCAACATTTTGACTTATTCGAAGGTTATTTTAACAGCCTTGCCGCCGGTACCTTTTTATACATTGCCATTTGCCATTCTTCAACCGGTTGTGATCACTCAGCGCATGCGTCGTCTTATAAACGCTGGTTATATTATGGCTTAGGTGCAGGATTGATATTGCTGGTGAGTTTGGTAGGCGATATCCAGGGTTCAGCATTATAACTCAAGCTGGCCGGGCCCGGTCACGTGACATCCTCGTCGTGCTCGTGCCTGCGCGCGCCGAGGGCTCCTGTCACGTGCCACCCGTCCATCACTATTGCGCTTTGCCTTGAACTTGTCATATCCGTTTATAACTTTTTGATTCGGCTATATCCAGGGCTGTGTTGTTTGAATTCAGAGCTGGCCGGGGCCTGTCACGCAATGAACTCTAATGCTGAACCCTGGATGTGACCGCATAATGGAAGCTCTATCCTTAAGCAATAATCCTCGCTGTAAACGATGTCCGTAAATAAAATCCGCGTGGTGAGGTGCGCACGCATTCGCCATTGCTACCTATGCCCTGCGTGCGTACATTCGCATTCATTGCCTTGGGACGAATTTGTAAGTATTGTCCTAAGCGCGCATCGATTTGATCTAATTGCCCCATTTGCACTCGACTCATTAATTCAGTCCAATCTTCGCGCAAAATAGTTTCTTCTTCTACACTGGGTGACCATAATATCGGATCGCTTAAACGCCAATACTGCGGTTCTAAAGTTTTATCAAAAAAATACGGTACCCATAAAACACGGCGTAATTTTTGATAAAGCTCGCAATGCTGCCAAGATAAAGGTTCTCTACCCATCAAAGGTACAATGCTAACATAGGTCGATTCTTTAGGCTGACCATTGGCATTTAAGGGCAAAGTTTTTAATTCTATACCTAAGTATGTAAAATCCGGTTTAGACAGATTACCTGCTGTAGCACCTAAAACGCGTTCCAATAATTGACCTATAAAGCCTTTCTGACGGCGAAAATCGCTAGGTATGGTCATAGATACTGCTGCTGCTAAATCACCTAAAGTCTGATCAGCAATAGCAGCAGCACGTTGCCATAATTCTGCTTCCGTTTTCGGGGGAGATATACTCATATTATTTTCCTGGCACATTACCCCATAAATATTTATGCAGTTGAAATTGAAAACGTACTGGCAAGCCATGTTCTAAGATCCAATCTGCTAATATCGTGGGTGACAGTACATCCGCTATAGGTGAAAACAAAAGATGGCATTTTTGTGCCAATTGATATTGTTTGATCATCTCTACGCTCCACTCAAAATCGGCTTTATCGCCAATGACAAATTTGATTTGGTCTTGTGTGGTTAAATCATCAATATTATCATAATTATTTTTATCGCATTCTTTAGAGCTGGGGGTCTTTAAATCCATCACTTTAATCACACGCGGATCAACCTTAGCCACCGACAAGGCGCCGCTGGTTTCTAGCGATACACAATAATTTTTATCACATAATTGCTTTAATAGACTATGGCAATTGTCTTGAGCCAAAGGTTCACCACCGGTAACGGTGATATAGCGTGTAGGATACAGTGCTACTTTTTCTAGAATACTGTCTATGCTGACTTTTTCGCCGCCACTAAAGGCATAAGCCGTGTCGCAATAATAACAGCGCAAGGGACAACCCGTTAAGCGTATAAAAGTAGTGGGAATGCCTACGCTGGCGCTCTCGCCTTGCAAAGAGTAAAAAATTTCACTAACACGCAACAAATGCTTACACTCCTTGCTGAGTCATATCTTGCAAGCGTTGTGTAGCCAATGTTGCTGCTGAAGTATTGGGGTGTTGTTTTATTAAAGATTCCAAGGTTTGGCGCGCTTCAGCCCATTTGCCTTGTTGATAGTAGATATAACCCAACTTCAATTGTGCGTCCGCTATCTTAGGACTACTGGGAAATTGCGTCACTACGGCTTGAAAGTGCGTTTGTGCACTGTTTAAATCACCGCCGACTAAACCTATTTCACCCAACCAATAATGCGCATTGGCAGCATAATCACCCTTGGGGTATTGGCTTAAATAATTGCTCATGCCTACACTGGCATCGCTGTATTGTTGCTTGGTAATTAATTCATAAGCGCCATCATAAATGGCTTTTTGTTTGTCGTCAGTACTGCTGGTTGTAGTTGCGGCAGCCGTAGTACCAGCGGCAGTTGCGGATGCTGCTTTAGTGCTTGCTGTACTCATTGTGGCGTTAGGTTTAACACTGACACCATCATTATTTTTAGGCGTAGTTGCTGTCGCCACCGTTGCCGTCGTTAACGCCGCTGCAGCGCCGTTTATGGCTGAATTAGCGGGCGATTTGTTTTCTAATTGTAAATAAATATTTTTTTGTGCTTGTGTGAGTTGATCTATTTGATGCGCTTGGACTTCTAATTGTCCTTGTAAGCCGCGGACTTGTTGTTGCAATTGCGTAACCGTATTGACTAAATCGGCGGGTTCATTCGCACTGCTCTCCACTTGCATTGCCGCTGCTTGCTGGCCATTGTTCTGTGCCACAGGATATGAATTCATATTTTCAGGTTGACCCTGGACTATAGGTGCCGCGTAAGCAGAGATGGCTAGGATAGAGCCAGAT
>JAJXVQ010000162.1 GCA_021782065.1 Pseudomonadota bacterium | reverse complement strand
CAATTGCTGCACTTGTTGTTGTAGCGCTGCAGTTTGTTGACTTAATAATTCTACTTGTTTGTCTACATTGTCATTTGCAGAGGAAGCGGCCCAAGCATCAGAAGCCACACTGCCACCTAAGACAACTGCCAGTGCCATACTGATTTTTTTAATGCGCAAAAACTTTACCATAACAACCCCTATATTCAAACTTACAGCAGCGAATTAGTTTGGCTAAAAATAAGTCAAACTATTATTTTTTTATGATTTAAAAATCGTCGAGGAAAAATCATATCACAGCTACTTTAGGAAATGCCAGTCGTTTTAGCCTCATTTAAAAAATATTTTTAACTATTGTTAACGACAATGATATTATCCTGATCTGTGAAATCAAAAATGCGCTATAATTGGTTATCAGCGATACAACAGGCTATTTTAACAATGCAGACCCTGAATATTATTCGGCCAGACGATTGGCATATACACTTGCGCGATAATGCATCCTTAAAATTAACAGTATCTTTAGCCGAGCGCACATTTGCGCGCGTATTGGCCATGCCTAATTTAACACCACCCTTAACCACAGTGCAGGCCATCTTGAATTACAGGCAACGTATTTTAGCCGTTGCTAAAACCGGCTATTTCACACCCTATTTTGCTCTATATTTTACAAATGATTTAAAGGCCAGCACGTTACGCGAGGCCAAAGAATGTCCATGGATCTTAGGTGTTAAATTATATCCACAAGGTGCAACCACACATTCAGATTGGGGTATAGACGATATCAACAAACAATTTGAAAATTTATCAGTTATGGAAGAGTTAGCGCTACCGCTGTTGGTGCATGGCGAAGTTACCGACAATGCGATCGATATCTTTGATCGCGAAGCGCGTTTTATCGATACCGTTTTAACGCCATTACAACAACGTTTTCCCAAATTACCAATTGTATTAGAACACATTAGCACCACCGAAGCCGTAGATTGGGTACAGAGCATGCCTGCACATATTGCTGCAACCATTACCGTGCATCATTTAGCCTTTAATCGTAATCATTTGTTGGCGGGTAGCCTTAGGCCCGATTATTATTGTTTACCTATTTTAAAACAGCACCCGCATCAGCAAAAATTGCAACAAGCTGTCATAAGTAAAAATCAAAGTAAATTTTTCTTGGGTACAGACAGTGCACCGCATGTGCAAGATAGAAAATACAGCGCCTGTGGTTGTGCCGGTTGTTTTACCAGTTCGATTGCCCTCCCCTTATTGGCTGAATTATTTGCTGCGCACGAGGCGTTACCTTTATTAGAAAATTTTACCAGCATCAATGGCGCACGCTTTTATCAATTGCCTCTCAATACAGAGCGCTTGAGTTTAATACAAAGCCCGTGGGTAGTACCGCAACAATACACTACAGATGATTTAACTTTTACTCCGTTATTAGCCGGACAAACCTTATCCTGGCAATGTCAACCTACAGAAGACCAACTCAATGAATGACAATATAAACGATTCTTTGGCAAAACGCTTCCGCGGTTTTTTCCCGGTCATCATCGATGTTGAGACCAGTGGTTTTGATGCCAAAACAAACGCGTTATTAGAAATTGCTGCCGTGACCGTAGAAATGAATAAACATGGTTTCTTGCAACCCAAACAATCTTTGTTTTACGCTACGCTGCCCTTTGAAGGCGCCAAGCTTGATCCAGCCTCACTGGCTTTTACGGGGATTATTCCCGATCACCCTTTTCGCATGGCCATCGATGAAAAGAAAGCATTGACTGAATTGTTTTCGGCCTTAAAAAAAGAGATGAAATTAGCACATTGTAAGCGCTGCGTCTTAGTTGGTCACAACGCCGCTTTTGATCTGAGTTTTGTAGCGGCTGCTTGCGAACGCAATCACATTAAAAGTGTTTTTCATCCTTTCACTACTTTTGATACAGCGGCTTTGAGTGCACTTGCCTTAGGCGAAACAGTGCTGGCCACTGCTTTGGAACGTGCCAATTTAGCTTTTGATAATAAACAAGCTCATTCTGCTTTATACGATGCCGAACGCACTGCGGAATTGTTTTGCTTCATTGTGAATCGTTGGCAAGAATTGGGTGGATGGAAAGAGGTATAGCGGCACGGTTTTTATTCTGCTCTATACTTTTTATAATTTCTACGTTCGGTTATATCCAGGGCTGTGCCGTTTGAGTTCAATGCTGGCCGGGCCCGGTCACACGACACCCTGCCATCACTATTGCGCTTTGTCTTAAGTGGTCATATCCATTTTATATTCAGAGCGCGGGGTTAGGTCCAAAGCTATACTCACAGCGATTTGGTTTTAGGCGAAGCGCCAAAGCCCCGAGCACCAGGAATACTTCACAAGTATATAGGTTCTGGGGCAGATGGACTAAGGCAACAACGCCTATAATCAAAGCGCGAAGAGTATATTACAATACGTCTGCGTTATCAGACAGATAAGTGCTTACACCTTCAGAGGTAGGTTTCATCGCTTTTTCGCCTTTTTGCCAGCCTGCAGGGCATACTTCACCGTGTTTGTTGGCAAATTGAATGGCATCGATCAAACGTAATATTTCATCTATATCGCGACCAATAGGTAAATCATTGATGATTTCGCTACGTACCAATCCAGTAGCATCCACCAAAACTGCTGCACGGAATGCAACGCTGGCCGTAGGATGTTCTATGCCGTAGGCCTGGCAAATGCTGTGGTTCACA
>JAJXVQ010000161.1 GCA_021782065.1 Pseudomonadota bacterium | reverse complement strand
TTGCCCAACGCGTGTGCGCAATACCTGTGTTTCCCACTACAGGTTCTTGCAATAACAAAGAAGATAACTGTGACACTTTGCCTAGTGCGCGTACACGATGAATCTCGCCATTTTCAATAACGGCCACACCTGCGGAATCATAACCACGATATTCTAAACGTCTTAAACCTTCTAATAAGATCGGCGTTATATTGCGTTTTGCAACTCCGGCGACTATACCACACATTTAATTTTCCTCTTCTTAAAATCTAACTGAGAGAATCATTTCCAAATATTCTCCTATTTACTATTTTGCTCCGTATACTAACGTCGTCATCCTCAGCCGAAGGCCAGGGATCCAGTTTCAAATCAAGTTTTCCCTGGATCCCCGACTGCGGCCTCGCGGCCGCGTCGAGGATGACAAAACGCTAGATCGTTGCCCACAGCTCTTAACATAGTTATTCTTCTTTTTGCGGCCGTTCCCAATTCTCAATAAAGATTTGTTGTTTACGGCAAAATGATAATTGATTGGCTGGCACATCTTTAGTGATGGTAGAGCCCGCGCCTATAGTAGCGCCTTCCCCTACCGTGACAGGTGCTACCAGTTGCGTATCGGAGCCTATGAAAGCACGATCGCCAATAATGGTTTGATGTTTATTAACACCATCGTAATTGCAGGTAATAGTCCCTGCGCCTATGTTCACATCATCCCCTATAGTAGCATCGCCTATGTAGGTTAAATGATTTACTTTTGAAGCCGAACCTATAGTAGATTTTTTTACTTCTACAAAATTGCCTATACCGGCTTTTTCTTTTAGTACGGTTCCAGGACGCAGCCTCGCGAAAGGGCCTACAGTACAATCATTGCCAATGACGCTGTCTTCTAAAATACAATTTTCCTTGACGATCACATCATCGCCTATAATACAATTGCGTATCACGGTATTGGCGCCTATCTGTACTCTATCGCCCATTTGTACTTTGCCTTCTAAGATCACATTGATATCGATGACCACATCCATGCCGAATTCAACGACACCGCGCAAATCAAAACGATTCGGATCGCGTAGGATCAAACCCTGTAATAACAATGCCTCGGCTTGGCAGCTTTGAAAATAACGTTCTTGTTGCGCTAATTGTTTTTTGTCATTAATGCCTTGTGCTTGTTGTGGATGTTGTAAGCGCACGGTAGTCACCGCGCAACCATCTGCTAAAGCCAATGCGGGCAATTCTGTTAAATAATATTCACCCTGGGCATTATCGTTGCTCAAGCGTTGCAACCACTGTGTCATTTGTGTGGTAGGAGCGCACAATATTCCGGTAAAAATTTCGTTTAAATGCAACTCTTCGGCGCGGGCATCTTTTTCTTCTACTATACGTAAAAATAAACCATTATTATCGCGCACCACTCGGCCTAAACCGCGCGGATCAGCAAACTCTGCTACCAATAAAGCCATGCCACTTTTAGGCGTGCTGTGTATGACGGCTTGCAAACTGTCGCTGGCAATCAATGGGCCATCACCAAATAGAATTAAGGTTTTGCTGTCATTGTGTAAATGCGGCATCGCTTGTAAGGCAGCGTGCCCTGTGCCTAATTGTGCTTCTTGCACCACCCATTGCACTGGTAAATGCGATAAAGTAGATTGAACGACCTCACGCTCATGGCCACAAATGACTATAATTTTTTGAGGGTTTAAGGTTAAGGCGGTATTAACGACGCGTTCTAGTAAGCTCACATTGGCGATAGTATGCAAAACCTTGGGTAGTGCTGAATGCATACGTTTGCCTTGACCCGCAGCGAGGATAACAACGTTCAAGTGTGTCTGTGTCATAGTGTGACCTCTATAATATTCACTGCGTCGATCTAGAACATTGTCATCTTCGCTACAGGAGAAGATCCAGCACATTGTCATCCTCGACCGAAGGTCGGGGATCCAGGATCATATAGGCTTTTCCCTGGATCCCCGACTGAGGCCTCGCGGCCGCGTCGAGGATGACAAATCTGCTGTAAATGGAGCTCCTTTCATTACTAAACATTTTCCTGGTTTGCTTCGCAAGCTCGCAATGACGAACATCAACACTTGCTACACTTCTCCATAATGAATGACGTGTTACTTCTGCCGCCTCAAGCGCTGTATCACTTCCAAACGCGCAGTTGCTTCGGCCAACTCTGCCAATACTTCGGCATAACTGACATCGGTTTTCTTATCTTTCAATAATTGTTCGGCATGTTGTTTTGCTTCTATCGCTAAGCTTTCATCTAAATCGGCCGCTCTTTCTGCAATATCCGCTAACACAGTTACCTTAAAGGGCTGAACCTCGACAAAACCGCCTGAAACATAATAAATTTCTTGTTCATCACCATTCACGATACGCACGGGCCCAGGTTTTAATGCCGTCAACAGTTGCGCATGACCAGAGGTAATGCCCAATTCACCCATCATTCCTGGCACAGCGATAAGTTCGCCCTTGCCCGAAAATAATTTGGCTTCTTGGCTAACGATGTCTACGTCTATGGTAAATGCCATGGGTCACCTACACCTTAAATTAAATTGTTTTTGCCTTAGCAATGGCTTCATCCAAAGTACCAACCATGTAGAAAGCTTGTTCTGGCAAGTGATCTACATCGCCGTTGATGATCGCTTTAAAACCACGAATGGTTTCTTTTAGCGGCACATACACGCCTGGAGAGCCGGTAAATACTTCGGCTACGAAGAACGGTTGG
>JAJXVQ010000025.1 GCA_021782065.1 Pseudomonadota bacterium | reverse complement strand
GATCTTGGCGCCATTTCGTTTAGCATTGCTTGCGGCAGCAACAACGCCAGTGATATCCATTAATTTTTTCTTTTTTAAACCGGTATTATAATGCGCACTTTGCGGACAATAGGCACAATCTTCTGGGCAAGCGCCCGTTTTGATATTGGCTAAAGTGCAAAATTCCATATCCCCTATCTTAAAATGCAGCTTATGTACTGCATAGGCTAGCTGAATCAATTCAAAAAAAGGTTGATCCATTAAAGCGAGACATTTTTGTTCATTCCACAGTAATTCGGTCATTATGATTTCCTATTAAAGATTGTCGCCGTGGATAATAGCTGATAAGATCCCGCTAGTCAACTAATATTATATTTAAGGTTTACTAATGAATAGCGATGAATTGCAAAAACTTGACCAGAATTTAAACTGGCACCCGTGCGCACAGATGAAAGATTATGAAATATTCAAGCCATTGATCATAAAAAGTGCTTATGGCAGTTATATAAAACTTGCCAACGGTAAAAAAATTATTGATGCCATCTCCAGTTGGTGGTGTAAATCCTTGGGACACCATCATCCACAACTGAAAGTAGCCTTATTAAGGCAAATAGAACAATTCGAGCATGTGCTCTTTGCACACACCACACATGAAACCATCGTGCAATTGGCACAAAAATTAACGACGCTCTCGACTCATTTAAATAAGGTTTTTTATGCGGGCGATGGCGCGTCGGCAGTAGAAATCGCGTTAAAAATGAGTGTGCATGCACGAATACTACAAAATCAAAAACATCGCCACCGATTTATTGCGCTAAAAAATGGGTATCACGGCGAAACCATAGGCGCATTGAGTGTGAGTGATTTGGCTTTGTATAAAGAACCGTATACTAATATGCTATTTACCCCCACTTTTATAGAACCTGCTTACGTGGAGAACCTAGATGATCCACTCTGGAAGGATGCAAGTCAGCATTGGTTAAAAACAGAAAAAATATTAGAACCCTATACAGACAACACTACCGCTATCATTTTAGAACCCATCATACAAGGTGCGGCAGGTATGAAAATTTACAGTGCTGATTTTTTAGCGCGCTTAGCTTCCTGGGCAAAACACCACGGCATTCACATCATTGCGGATGAAATTATGACGGGCATAGGCCGTACTGGCAAAATGCTGGCCTGCGAACATGCTAATATAGAGGCCGATTTTGTTTGTTTATCTAAAGGCCTAACTTCAGGCTGGCTACCTTTTAGCGTAGTCTTAACCAGCGATACTATCTATCAATTATTTTATGACGTCACTGATCGCTCTAAAGCATTTCTGCATTCACACACCTATTCAGGCAATGCGCTAGGCGCCAGTTTAGCCTTAGCAACGCTCACTGTGATAGAAAACGAAAATATCTGTGCCAGAGCGCACGAATTACAAGCTATTCTTTATGCGCATATGAAAGAAATCGCTGACAAAACCAATGTATTGTGCAACGTACGCGCTATCGGCGCTATAGTCGCTGCTGATTTTATCTTTGGCCATAATGAACAATACAATCAACGTTTAGCGCAAAAAGCAGTTGAGATGGGCGCTTTAATACGGCCCATAGGCAGCACCCTCTACTGGCTACCGCCATTAAATATCTCATTGCAAACCTTGACCGATTTAAAAAATATAACGTTGCAGCTTCTAGGCGGTTTTCATTATAAATAAACTTATGATAAAGAGGTGTTTCCTTTTACGCCACCCTATAATTCAATATCCACGATCCTACATACCGTTAGGATAAGTTTCAAAATCTATAACCCCACTCTTGCGTATATTTTGAAATGCTTTGGCATATTCCTCTAACACTTTAACCGAATAGGCCAAGCGATCGCGAATGAGTGCGTCATTTGCATTCACGCTCTCGGGTGTATTGAGCATTTGTTCTGCTCCTCGCACAATGACATGATCGGGAATATAACAAACCCGGCTATTTTTATAACTACTCATGCGTAATTCGGCAATAGGATAAGCCCCTCCCGTGCCAGCCGATACGGTAATGAGCAATGCAGGCTTATGCGCTAATTCTCTATCACAGATTAGAAATAAATTTCTCATAGCGGGCGGGACCATTCCATTCTGGAATCACAAAAATAAAAGCATCGGCTTGATTTAGTTCTTTGGAAACAATTTCATTTTTAGATACAGATTGCTCTTTTATATTCTCAAATGCATCATTGTCCCATAGTTTAGGTAACAAATCTTTAACACTGTGCAAAGAATGTTTAGACGTCACTAAACTACTGACATATTGCCCTACTTTGGCCGACTGTGACTTTGGGCGTGAACTGCCGATGATAATGGATATAAACATACTTTTCCTCTTTAATGATACAACTTCATATACATACCCTATCACACCGATATACCGTTAAGAAATCTCTACCACCCTTATTCCTTGCTCCTGCAATTGACACACTTGTTCAGCATCGCTGGATAATAATCCTATCGTTTTCACACCCATTAGAATTAACATTTGGGCCGCGGGCTTATAGTTGCGTACATCCGGATACTTCATATCGCAGCAACCATCTCGCCCTAAATATAATAGAATTCCGCCATTATCGCTTAAATATTGTATGGATTCCCATAGCTTATCACCACAAATGCAGGATTCTAATTCGAGGGCACCACTCTTGAAACAGCCATGGTGCATGGCCACTATGGGCTTTTCTTCAAGAAAGGCGTGTCTAAAAGAAAGTGCGATATGTTCTTTATACGAATATAATCCTTCAAAACTATAAAATTGACATTCGCCATTGGCTAAAGGAATACGCACTTTTGTTTTAATTTTAGGCATAGACAAATTCAATGTTTGCCTGGTTTTTCGTTTAACATAGACCATAATGATTATCTCCTGATCGTTAAATTATTGATTAAACTACAGGGGATAATTTATTAAGTATATAATACATTAAATATTTAACCCTGTCAATGTTATACTCACAGCAGTTTATTTTTAGGCGAGGGGACTAGCTCTAGCGCATCAGGAGTAACGTACTCTGTCATATACTAGTGAGGGATAGGCGAAGGCAACAAAGCCTAAGAATCAAATACGAAGAGTATATTCACGTCCCTCCTTATATTGGTATAATGCTGCCTTGTATCTATACTCAGGAACTTTTTGGATAACAGTGTTGAATTTAACCGCAGAACGCAGCCATCGTCGCAAAAAGTACCGTCCGTATAGGTATAGATATCTGCTATTAAGCCTGTTGCTACCACTGTCTCATATTGTACAAGCAACCACCACATTTGTTTTTAACGTTTCAGGCGTAGAAGAACCTGCTCTAGAAAATGTGCAAAAAAGCCTAGAAAGTTTACCCAGACGTTTGCCAGAAAAAGCTAGCGCTCAGGAAATTGCCGCCATATTCGACCAAATGAGCGATACTACAAAAAAAGCCCTAGCGCCTTATGGTTATTTTACACCCACTATTTATGTGAAAAAACGACAACCCAAAAAGGATGAATGGACTGTGGCTATCACGTTACACCCCGGGCCACAAACCTATGTGAACAGGGTGCACATAGCCATTATAGGTGCTGGAGCACAAGATAAAACACTGCAACAAGCCATAACTGATTTTCCCTTAAAAAAAGGTATGCCTTTAAATACGGACTTATACGAGCAAAGTAAAAAGAAATTTGCAGCCCTTGCTAATACGGCAGGTTATATGTCACCCGAATTTACCGAACATGAGATTACTGTCAATAAAGCAACTCATCTAGCCGACATCCATTTAGTCCTTGACACTGGACCCCAATATTATTTTGGTGCGGTAAAATTTAACCAAAGCTATTATGATAATGCCTTCTTAGAGCGCTTTCCACGCTTCCAAGAAGGCGATACTTATTCGCCTGTAGCAGTCTTGAAGTTGCAAGAAAGTTTAGCAGGAACCCCTTATTTTAGTACTATCAATGTAGACCCCCAGCAAACCACAGACAGCACTGAGATCCCTATTTCGGTCGATTTAACTCCTAGTAAAGCCCAATCCTACAACGTGGGTGTGGGTTATGGTACGGACACTGGTCCACGATTGACGGCGACATGGGATGAACGCCATTTAACCGATACCGGACAATATTTTAAAGCCTTCATGCAATTATCGACCGTGCAAAGCACGGTCGATTTACGCTATATTATTCCAGGCAAAGATCCGGTCAATGAACAATACTATATAGGCGCCAGCTATCAACAACAATCTCCTAATAACAATCAAGGTGAAACAGAAAAATTTACACTAGGCAGACAACAATTATGGGGCAGCTGGACTACCAGTACCAGTTTGAACCTGCAACACGACCACTATACTTTATTGGATGATCCTTATCGCAGCACTTCTATGCTTTTACCGAGTGTTACTTTGTATAAAAACAGTTATGATGATGTGGTTTTTCCCAGGAACGGTTATAGTATGAATCTTACTGTACGTGGCGCCAGTACAGCCACCTATTCAGATACTAATTTCGTGCAAGCTGAGTTTTCGCCTAAATTGATTTTAAGCCCTTTTGAGTTTAGCCGTATCATCTTACGTTCTGATCTAGGTTATACAGCCGTTGCCGATCCGGCCACCATTCCGCTATCGCTACAATATTTCGCCGGTGGTAGTGACAGTATACGCGGTTACGATTACGAGCAAATTGGTCCAGGTCGTTATTTATACATAGGCAGCGCTGAATACCAACAACATGTTTATAAACAATGGTGGGGCACTACTTTCATCGATGCCGGTAACGTGGTCAACAACTTTGGCAATCCACAATACAATGTCAATGGCGTGCAGCAACCCAATGTCGGTTTATCGCAAATGATTCAACGAAGCGTAGGCGTGGGTGTCATGTACGCCTCTCCGGTAGGCCCTATTGAATTAACGGTGGCAAAGCCAATTGGAAATAATTCCAGTAATGGATTCTCTGTTCAATTTATCATGGGAGGAAATATCTAATGAAATGGGTGTTTAGTCTGCTGCGCGCTCTACGAGTAGTCTTCATGTTATTGCTATTAGGACTCACGGTACTTATCTATGTGATACTGGAAACCCCGTATGGCTTAAAGCTGGTAAATACCTTTTTACCCTTGATTTTGCCGTTTACTTTAGAAATCGATGCGCCGCGCGGAGCATTATTAGATAACTTATACGCAGATAAACTCGTATATCGCGACGAAGTGGTTGAAGTAACGGTTAAAAATCCCTCACTTCGTCTAGATGCCATACGCTTATTTGCGGGCGAAATTAAAGTAGATAATGTCACAGCCGACGATGTCAGCATCATTCTGTTGGAAGATGGCCAGCCCAGTACCTTAACACGCGCCAAACTATTGGAAAATTTAACACTACCTTTTTCGCTTAAATTAACCACTAGCACGCTTAAACACTTAGTCCTGGGCGAACACGATCAAAAACCGTGGGTAGATTTACAGCAGGCCACAGTCTCAGCTTTAATGAATGGCGAGCCACGTTTTACCTTAAATGCCGAATGGAATGAAGGTCAACTGCACATTATTCCCGATATACCATTGCACAGCATCAATGGCCAATTCAGCATTGATGGCAAACTACCCAATTACAGCATTGTTTTTAACTCACAATTGCAATTTGGTGCTCAAAAAAACACGGTGATGGCGTTAATAGGGCAAGGTGACTTTAGCGGTTTAAACCTAAATTCAGTGAATTTACGCCAAGCAAAAGATTATATAGCTGCGCCTATGCAAGTCTCTTGGTTACCACATTTCCAATGGACTGTTCCCCGCTTAACAGGCAACATTCACGGTTACCCTGTAAATGGCCATATTGCCATGCGCAGCGAGGGTGATCAGTGGCAGATTGATGACAGTAAAATCAAAGTACACGATGCCTCATTGCAATTGGCCGGAAAATATCAGCAACAAGCACAGTTTAATTTTAAGCTAGCCATTCCGCACATGGAAACTTTAATTGCCGGTGGTAAAGGCCATCTTTTTGCTAATGGTGAGTGGACTGGCACTGCCGCAAGCCCCCATATAGATGCCACCGTCAATGCTGAGAATGTATACATAGATAAAAATCTATCCCTACAACGCCTACAAGGACGCTTACAAGCAAGATCCGCTTACCCATTAAATGTCGAGAACTATTGGTCACAATTTGAATTCACGGCTGAACTCCTTACTAATCAAGTCAATATAGGAACAGACAGTTTAGATGCCGCCAATCTGCGCTTTGAAGGTTCATTCGATCCGGCACACGCAGCCACACTGCATGTCGGAGTCAAAAATTTACATGTAAATGATTCATCCATAGAATCACTCATCCTAGACATCAATAATAAAAATGCAAGTCAAAAGGCCAATATGGCACTTACTTGGGGCAGTAAAAAATTAACTGCGGTTTTAAGCGGGCATTACGAAAATCAGGCCTGGCAAGGTGCCGTGGAAAGTTTACAAACTAATTTTAATGTGCGCTTGCAGAAGAGAAATTCTATTGTCATCAGCAGCAGTGCAGTAGAAGTCAATACGACTTGTTTTAATATAAATAAAGCCTTGCTATGCGGCAATATGGATTGGCAGAAAGAAAAAAGTCTGAATGCCAAAATGAATGGTAAAAACGTCCCCATTAATATCATCACTCAATTCTTCTTGCCTAATCAAAAAGTAGGCGGTACTTTTTCTGTGGATGCCAACATCTTAGGGGATGGCCATTACATTCAAAGCGGTGATTTTCGTTTTGCCTTATCCGATGGAAAGATGATAGTGAACAACGATAACCAGCCTATCACTCTACCCTTTCGCGCCAGCCATATCGACGTGAGCCTTTCTCCAAAAGGTTTATCCGCGGAAGGTGATTTAAATATGTTAGGCCAGCCCCCTATACGCTGGCAATTATTGGCGCCTAAACTTAATTTAAGTGATCCTAATTGGTCTAATAATTCCATCAATGGCTATTTACAATTTGGCACCAGACAATTGGGTTTGCTCGCCAATGCTTCTCCACAATTAAAAAATCTAAAGGGACTGTTATCTGCGGATATGAAGCTCAGCGGCACCCTAGCAGATCCGCAATTCCTAGGAAATGTACAGCTTAAGGAAGGACAATTGGATGTGCCTGCCTTAGGTTTACATTTAACGCCTATAGAATTTAGCGCACAAGCCGAAAACAATAAAATCACCTATAATGGGCACGTTAATACCAATCCCGGTATATTAACGATACAAGGATATACAGATCTAAACCCCAACAATCGCAAAACCGAAGTGCACATCAATGGCAACGCGATTACGGCTATGAATACTTCAGAATATAAAGTCAGCGTCTCGCCACAACTGCATTTAACATGGTTGAATGAATTATTAACGGTAGAGGGCGTAATCACTATTCCTAATGCAAAAATAAGCCCTATCAATTTGGGCGACACTGTTACTTTATCCAGCGACGTTACTTTTGTGAATGGCAAAGAGAAAAAAGAACAAAGCCGTTTACCCATACGCACCCACGTAAAGATTATTTTAGGGGATAAGGTTTATCTGAATGTGAAAGGCTTAACAGCGCGCTTAGCAGGTAGTGTGGATGTACAAGAAAACGAAAATAGCCCACAAACAACCGGTATAGGCCAAATTAGTATAATTGATGGCCATTATAAAGCGCGTGGCGAAAATTTAACGGTGCGTGCGGGCCGTGCCACTTTCACGGGCGGCACAGTAACCAACCCCGCCCTTTATGTAGAAGTGGTGCGTACCGTCAGTACTTATATAGCGCCAAATAATACCACGGGTTCGGGAGGCAAGGATCCATCAGCCTACAGCGGCGCATTACAAAGCGATGTACTCTTCGGTGCTCGTATTACCGGCACGGTAGATGTGCCTGTCATTACTTTCTTTTCGGAACCTGCTGGTTTTACACAATCGCAAATTTTATCTTACTTAGTCCTGGGCAAAGGCGAATCCTCTGGTTCTGATTTTGACACGACTTTATTATTAAAAGCCGTTTCATTCTTGGATATAGGTGGCAAGGAAAGCGCCGCAACGAAAAGTGGTTTACAAAAAGAACTGGGTTTAGATGAAGTGAGTGTGCAATCGCAACAAGAATACAGCGCCCAAAGCCAATCGTTGGTCGATAATACTTCTCTAGTATTAGGCAAAGCCTTATCGCCTAAACTATTCGTGGATTACAGTATAGGGCTGATCGAGCCTATTAATATTCTGCGTATACGCTATCAATTGTCTAAACACTTTATCTTACGCTCTGAGTCTAATGCTAATGCGCAAGGGATAGACGTGTTTTATAGTATTGAGCGATAATCACTCATCCTGCGGATCTACAATAAAAATACCCGGTGCATTGCGCAGGTATTCCTTGTAATCCATGCCATAACCGAATATATAGCGATCTTCTACTTGCAAGCCACAGAAGTCGGCTTTTTCTAAACCACCAGGTTCACGCACATGTTCTTTGTCGACCAATACTGCGGTTAATACTTTGGTAGCGCCTTGTTCTTTGCAATAGTCAACTATAGCAGCTAAGGTTAAACCGCCATCTAAAATATCATCAACGATGAGAACAGTTCTGCCTTTAATCTCAAAACTAGGACTCGCCTTCCATTGTAAATTACCGCCCTTAATTTCACCACGGTAACGCGAAGCGTGTACGTAATGCAATTCTAAGGGAAAATCTAAGCGCAATAACAAACTACCCATGGGCACCAAGCCGCCTATCATAACGCACAATAAAACTGGGTTTTCATTAGCAATCGCTTGATGAATCTCACCGGCCATGGCGTCTATAGCCAATTCAACTTCTTCTCGTCGATATAAGCAAGTGGCACGTTGGTAAACGGCTTTGATATGTTCTGGTAGCATAATATTCATCCTATTTTGTGCCATATATACTTTTCGCGTTTGATTCTTAGGCTTTGGTACCTTCGCCCATCCCGCACTAGTATATGACAGAGTACGTCACTCCTGGTGCTCGCGAGCCAGTCTTCTCGCCTAAAACCAACTGCTATGCGTATAATTGTTTAATATTCGCGCTACGATCAAACGCAGCCTCTACGGTAACCTTTTCCACGCATTCTTGAATGCCTGGGTGGTCGTTACATAATAACACTAAATCGCAACCCGCGTTCAAGGCGCTTTGTAACCTTTGTGGATAAGACCCCATGCCCTCTGCCCCGCCCATGCCTAAGTCATCGCTGATGATAACCCCTGTAAATTTGCATTGCTGGCGTAAAATATCTTGCATCCAAATGGAAGAAAATCCAGCGGGTTTATCATCTGTTTTCGGAAAAACAATATGCGCGGGCATTATCGCATCTAGGGCATCTTCTTGTATCAAGCGTATAAAGGGAATTAAATCGTCTGCCAGCATTTGCCCATAACTGCGGGTATCCACTGGCAACCCATCGTGCGAGTCTAGAGTGACATCGCCATGACCCGGAAAATGCTTGGCGCAGGTTTTCATGCCTGCTTTATGCACGCCATCACACCAGGCTTTGGCCATAACCGTCACAATATCCACATTTCGATGAAAACTTCTATCGCCAATTAAACTCAATTTATTTTTATTTAAATCAATAACCGGCGCAAAACTCATATCGACACCCACCGCCAATAATTCTTGCGCCATACAAAAACCCCATTCGTTGCTTTGTTGCAAGGCTGCTGCAGGGTCGCTTTCATAAAGCGCGCCCAATTGCCCTAAGCTAGGCAAGCGGGTAAAGCCGTTGATAAAGCGTTGTACTCGTCCACCTTCGTGATCCACCGATACCCATAAGGGAGGTGAACGTAAAGCTTTAATTTCAGCAACCAAAGCACACAGTTGCATTACATCGTTATAGTTACGCGCAAACAAAATGACACCGCCAATGAGGGGCTGTTGCAATAGTATTCTATCTTCGTAAGTCAGCGTTTGTCCTTTGATGCCTACAATTAAAGGTCCTAGCATTATTTTTTATCCTTACCGGGATCACTATAAATACTGCTGGGTAAAGGCGTAATTTTATTTACCGGTTGCGTGCGTGCAGTGATTTTGCCGCTAGCAGCTTTTTCAACTTCATCGATGCGCAAAACGGTATGCATGGGGATATAGGTTCTTTTGACACCTCTGAATTGCTCTTTTAAACGCTCTTCGCTGGGATCAACCACAATACTGGTAGTTTCACCAAATACCAGATTTTCTACAATAATAAAGCCAAACATATCCGATTCAGCTACATTTTTTGCATACATTTCAACCACGTTATCATTTTGCACAAAGGTAATTTTATATAATATTGCGTGTGTTTTACTCATTTAGCACCTTTAAAAATATCCGGGAAATTCTAAGAATATGTGCTGTAGGGGCGATCCATAAACCGCTCTATTACCCTCGACAGCCACCTATAAAAATTATACGATCAATTAACAGACCCTATCATCCATTGTTCAGAGTCACTAAACACCCTTCTTCGACCGCGTTAAAGAGGTCGATTATATCTAAATTACGCATGCGGATACAGCCCTTGGAGCCTGTCTGTCCAATAGTTGTACTATTTGGCGTGCCATGTATATAAATATAGCGATTTCGCGTATCACGTGCCCCAAAACGATTATAGCCAGGCTCTAAGCCCATCAGCCACATGATGCGTGTTAATATCCAATCTCGCCCAGGTTGGGCCGCTTCTAATTGTGGTGTATAGATTTCACCCGTAGCACATCTCCCTATGAAAACGGTATTAATGGGAGCCTCCGCGCCTATTTTGCGATAAACCATATGGCGCCCTAAAGGTGTTTGCTCACTACCCATCTCTTGTCCTATGCCATTTTTCCCACTGGAAATAATATATCGTGCTAGACAATCTTTGCCTTCGTGCAACTCTAGAGTCTGTAACTTTAAGTTAATTATAATTTCTTTGTCCATATATTTTCTCAATGTTATTGCACACTTGCTATACCCCCGTAGGAGCAAGTCCCTGTACCCGCCCTAACATGGGCATGCACGGGGGTACTCCAAGCCATTATTCACATTTTTAAATGCGGTTGTAATAAACGCAATGGCAGATAATATTTTTTCTAAAGATGCTATTTTGCACCAATCAACTGGCATATTCTCTGGCCGGATCCAAACAACTTTATTGTTACGACATTTACACATCGAACACCGATTTTCACAGGGTAGAAAAACACAATAATTGGTCCCTAATCAAAATTGGATGAAATTCAAACAGAGACTCTCAATTTAGATGCTATTACATTAAACATTCAAATTTTCCTTTATCATTTATAAAATAACCAGTTAAAAAACCTGCTCATAGAAATCCTCATTGGGTTAACGCTCAGCTCTGATGGTGACATCCTCTTTCGTAGGGCGCTCTTCTACGTTTCTAATTGTATGAGAGTCTTCACGAACATGCCGCCTCTCCTCTCGTGTAGAGAATAAGCCAAATTTATTCCCAGAAGACACTTCTTCAGAGCCGCTGCCTACTCGAACTACAGTAGTTGTTTTCTGACGCGGAGCCAGCGTCGGGGTTGGGAATGGAGCACGTGTAGCCGTCGGAGTCAGCGTTGGAGTTGGCGTTGGGGTCGGTGTTGGGAATGAAGCACATGTAGCCGTCGGCGTTGGTATAGGGGCTGCTGTAGGGCGCGGAGCCAGTGTCGGGGTTGGGAATGGAGCACGTGTAGGCGCCGGAGCCAACGTCGGGGTTGGGAATGGAGCACGTGTAGGCGCCGGAGTCAGCGTCGGGGTTGGGAATGGGGCGCATACCGGCATAGCCGTCGGGGTCGGTATAGGCATTGGGGTAGGGGTTGGCTTCGGTGTAGGGGCCGGCGTTGGTGTTGGTGTAGGGGTTGGCGTAGGGGTCGGCGTTGGTGTAGGAGTTGGGCTCGGCGTAGGCGTCAGGGTTGGCTTCGGTGTAGGGGTTGGCGTTGGAGTCGGTATAGGCGTCGGGGTTGGTGTAGGAGTTGGCGTTGGTATAGGAGTCGGGGTCGGGGTAGGCGTCGGGGTAGGCGTCGGGGTTGGTGTAGGCGTTGGCGTAGGGGTTGGTACAGGCGTTGGCGTTGGTGTAGGAGTTGGCGTTGGTGTAGGTGTAGGAGTTGGGCTCGGTATAGGAGTCGGTGTAGGGCTTGGCGTTGGGCTCGGTGTAGGAGTTGGCGTCGGTGTCGGCGTCGGTGTAGGCGTCGGTGTCGGAGTCGGTGTAGGCGTCGGTGTAGGCGTCGGCGTTGGGCTCGGCGTCGGCGTCGGAGTTGGGCTCGGCGTAGGCGTCGGGGTTGGTGTAGGTGTAGGAGTTGGGCTCGGCGTAGGCGTCGGGGTTGGCGTCGGTGTAGGGGTTGGAGTTGGAGTTGGAGTTGGCGTAGGTGTAGGCGTCGGCGTCGGCGTCGGCGTCGGCGTTGGCGTTGGTGTAGGACTTGGAGTTGGCGTAGGTGTAGGCGTTGGGCTAGGCGTCGGGGTTGGTGTAGGTGTTGGGCTAGGCGTCGGGGTTGGTGTAGGCGTTGGCGTCGGAACCGGAGTTGGCGTTGGTGTAGGTGTAGGAGTTGGGCTCGGTATAGGAGTCGGTGTAGGGCTTGGCGTTGGGCTCGGT
>JAJXVQ010000160.1 GCA_021782065.1 Pseudomonadota bacterium | reverse complement strand
TGCTCGCTTGAAACATTTTAGGGCCATAGCCACTCGATTCGATAAATTGAAAAGAAATTATGCGTCTGTAATAGCTCTGGCCTGCGCTTTTTTATGGTTGCCTATGTGAAATGTCAACAGCCCCTAGTACAGCATCAAATTTTCACTAAATAACCCCGATCGGGGTTATTTTCTTGCTTTCTAATAGCGCCCTGCTATAATCATCCCGAGAGGGTTGATTTATGACGAAAATACAAAAACTGTGCCAAATTGTACGGACTACGCGCAAGCAACAAGGTTTAACCTCGCCGGTAATCGATGATATCTGTGCTTTAATTAAAACTCGGTCTAAGAGAATAATACGTCAACTGGATTAGTCCCTAAACCAGCCCCTCCCACCTCTCTACCCATTCAGCGAGCTCATTTTCACACTGCTCTAGTTGTTGCTGCAACTTTTGCAATTGCTGAGATTGTTCTGGCAGATAGAGCTCAGGATCCGTCAGTTTATGTTTCAATTCTTTTTGTTTGGATTCGCATTTTTCAATTTTACGTTCTAGGGCTGCCATTTCTTTACGAATTTGATAGTCCTCGTTCGTGGGTTGAGACTTTGCGGCTGTGATTTTTTCATTTTCCACTACCCTTTTTTGCTGACGCAACCAATCATCATAGCCGCCTACAAATTCTTCTATCTTGCCATCGCCGTTGAAAACCATAGTACTGGTCACGGTATTATCTAAAAAGCTTCTATCATGGCTGACTAACAGTAATGTGCCGGTATAGTCTACCAATAAAGATTCTAGCAATTCTAAGGTTTCTAAATCTAAATCATTGGTGGGTTCATCTAATACTAATAAATTAGCGGCTTTGGTAAACAATCTCGCTAACAGTAACCGATTGCGTTCACCGCCGGAAAGAGAGCTGACAGGAGATCGCGCCCGTTGGGGTGAAAATAGAAAGTCCTGCAGATAAGTCATAATATGAATAGACTGACCATTTACCATAACATATTGATCGCCATAACTGATATTATCGGCGACACTTTTCTTTTCATCTAAATCAGCGCGCAGTTGATCAAAGTAAGCAATTTCTAGCTTTGTTCCATGACACACCGTGCCTTGCTGTGGCTGCAATTGACCCAATAGAATCCTCAATAACGTTGTTTTGCCTACGCCATTGGGGCCTATCAAGCCAATCTTATCGCCACGCACGATAGTTGTGGAAAAATCCTTTACAATCATTTTATCCGGGTAGTTAAAACTGATATTCTTCGCTTCAATCACTCGTTTTCCGGATTGCTCACCCTTTTGTATTTGTAATTTGGCAGTACCTATCTGTTCGCGCCGACTTTGACGTACTGCTCGTAATTTTTCTAATGCGCGTACGCGTCCTTCATTACGCGTGCGTCTGGCTTTAATACCTTGACGGATCCATGCTTCTTCTTGTTTCAGCTTTTTATCAAACTCCCTATTTTGTGTTTGCTCTATTTCCAATTCATGCTGCTTACGCTCTAGATACTGTTGATAATTGCCCTGATAACTGCTTAGCTTGCCGCGGTCTAATTCCACCATGCGCGTGGCAATACTCTGCATGAAAGTGCGATCATGCGTTATAAAAATAACGGTGCCTACAAATTCTTTTAAAAATTTTTCTAGCCAATCAATCGCCTCTATTTCTAGATGGTTGGTGGGTTCATCTAAAAGAATAATATCGGGGCCTTTAACTAAAGCTTGTCCTAACAATACTCGGCGCTTTAATCCGCCAGAAAGGCTAGAAAATTCCATATCGGCTGGCAATGACAGCAGTGAAATAATGGATTCTATTTTGTAAGACACATCCCAGCCATGCGCTTTATCTAAGGCTTGCTGTATTGTATGCAATTCATTCAATGTTTTCTCAGAACTGTCATCGGCTAATCGATGGGTTAAGTCCTGATATTGCGCTAACAGTTGGCCCAGTTTACCCAAACCCTGTGTGATT
Source organism: Pseudomonadota bacterium (assembly GCA_021782065.1). The sequence goes on along the minus strand of JAJXVQ010000160.1, from coordinate 790 downwards.
ACCTTATAAACCGTTCCGCTCATATTGCTAGGAACATCTTGATCTAATTTAGTAATAATAATACCGCTTTGATAGCTGATTTCACCGCCATCCGCTTTGATTTCGCCATTGATCAATTTGAGCAATGTAGATTTACCCGTGCCATTACGGCCTAAAATACAAAGACGTTCTTTTGCTTCGATGATTAAATCGACCTGATCTAAGAGGGGATCAGCACCAAAAGCAATGGAAATATTTTTTAATTGAATTTGCGACATGTTAATATGGGTTACCTTTTTTTGAACACGAAGTATACAACACTTCCGTCATTTTTGCGATAGCAGTCCATTTCACCCCCTAACATCCGCTCGCTGACAGTCGCGACTCGGAAAGTTGAGGACTGATGAACCGAGCCGCGGCCGCCCGGGAGTAGAAACTCCCAAGGGAGTGGGTGGGGAGGGCAATTACCACATTGGGTTAACAGCAATTACCACACCACTTTACAAAGCTTTAAAAAACAACGTAGAATTAATTTATTACCATCTTGAAGAAAGTTAATATGCATATTAAAAACACAACAGACCGCTATGGTCTGGCCAGCAAGCTATTGCACTGGGTTGTCGCCTTCTGTGTTATGGGCATGTTGCTGGTAGGCAGCCTATTAGATGTCTTGGCAGGCCCTACTCAAGGTGCGATTTACGGCTGGCATAAATCCCTAGGCATGACGCTCTTGGCCCTTATGATCGTGTTTATGTTATGGTCGGCGCGTAATATCAAACCCAGTTATCCGGCTGGCACGCCCTTTGCTCAA
>JAJXVQ010000024.1 GCA_021782065.1 Pseudomonadota bacterium | reverse complement strand
TTTAGCAATGAATTGTACTACTGAATCGTCTATGCCAGTGCTAATATCACGGTTGTAATGTACTACGCAATCGGCTATGGCGTGCAACTCTTCTGCTGCAACATCATTTTCTTGAATAATTGGGTTGTCGCTGTTATTGGCACTCGTGATGACTAATACTAGATCATTTTTCTTCTCTAGCCAGTCATGTCCAATAGGTGATCCCAGTAGTGCCTGAAACAGTAAATAGTGTGCGGGCGTATAGGGCAACATAACCCCTAAGCTATTTAGTCCCGGTGCTATTGGTGATGGTAAAGTGTTATCTGCCTTCTTTAATACCACAATGGGGCGCTCTGGGCTGTTTAATAATTGCAAAGCGGTTTTATTACAAGCAACGATTGGTTTTGCCGAGGCAGAATTCAACACCATCAATGCGAAAGGCTTGTGTAGGCGGCCTTTATTAGAACGTAATTTTTGTAATGCATTGGTATCGCGCGCATCACAAATCAATTGATAACCCCCGACGCTTTTTAGAGCAAGGATTTTACCTTGTGTAATAACAGAAGCCATATCGGGAATAGAATGGCTTAAGCTAGGGCCACATTGTGCACAGGCAATGGTCTCGGCATGATAACGCCGGTCATCTGGATTGTCGTAGCTATCGCGACATTTCAAGCATGGGTCAAAAATCGCTAAATGGGTATGCTTTCTATCGTAAGGCAATTTCCAGGTTAGGCTATAACGAGGACCGCACTGCGTACATTGTACAAAGGGGTAATGATAAAACGGGCTATTCGAATCAAAGAGGTCATATAAACAATCGTCGCAAACAGCGGTATCAGCAGGAATCTTACTGCGCACGATACCGTCTGCACTGTGATGGATTGCAAAAGGGGGCGTACTCTTTTTTAGGGCAATTTCTTTTTGTGCTATAGAATCTATGCGCGCTAAGGGCGGTAAGTCTTTTGTCAGTGCGCTTAAAAAGCGTGGGCACTCCTTACCTTGTATTTCTATGTATACGCCATAGGGGTCATTTTTAATAAAGCCGCTTAGATTCAATGCCGTTGCTAAACGGTAAATATAGGGCCTAAAACCTACCCCTTGTACTAGGCCGAAAACTTTAAGTTGTAAGCGTTGCATCATAAGTTTGCAACAACCAGTCACACCATGGTTCTATACCTTGTAATGTAGTCGCCGAGGTTTGCAATACTTCTATAGAAGGGTTCACCCGTCTAGCATATTCTATGCATTGCTCTACATTAAAAGAAACATAAGGGAGTAAGTCAATTTTATTGATAATCATCGAGCGCGCTTCGGCAAACATATGCGGATACTTCAACGGTTTATCATCACCCTCGGTAACAGACAAAATCACTATTTTAGCTTTTTCACCTAAATCAAATAAAGCAGGACAAACCAAATTGCCTACATTTTCTATGAATAATATACTGTTGTTGGGCGCTAAATCGCTTAGAGCATGGCCTATACGATGCGCATCTAAATGGCAGGCTTTGCCGGTATTGATTTGTACTACGGGTACGCCCGTTGCCGCAATCCGCTTTGCGTCTAGATCGGTTTGTTGATCACCTTCTATGACGCTGATAGCACAACGTTGTTTGAATGCGCGTATGGTTTCTATCAACAAAGTGGTTTTGCCAGAGCCGGGGCTAGACATGAGATTTAGGGCAACAATATGATTTTTAGCGAAATAGGCGCGGTTTTGATCGGCAAAGTGTTGATTTTCCTCTAAAATATCTTGTTCAATTTCAATGATCCTAGCATCATGAGCATGATCGTGCTCATGGTGTTGATCGTGTACATGCTCGTGTCCGCAACCGCAATAACCACACATTATGTTGTTTCCATTTTAATAACTCGGAATGCTTTACCCTGAGTAATGGTATAATTGTACTGACCACAAATAGCGCAGGGCGCCAAGAGAGAGCTTATAATAACATTTTTATCACAACTATTGCAGTAGGCTTGTCCGGCTTGAGTCTTGATCTTGAGTGTGGCATCCTTGGCCAAGGTGTGGGTAGCGGCAATAGGGAAGCTAAAGCGAATGGCGTCTAAGTCTATGCCGGCTAATTCGCCTATCTCCAGCCATACGGTTTTAATGCGAGTAATAGGCGGCGAGGTGCTATGGGCACTTTGCTCCAATATGCGAATGAGGTTAAAGCACAATGTGAGTTCATGCATAGTTACATCGCTTTTATTTTAAAGAGGGTAGTTTATAATGGAACAAAGGCAAATGCAAAAATCTATTCCGCTGTATACCTTAATCATACTGGTGTCTTTTGCCTCTGTGGCATCGGTATTATTTACCCCAGGATTGCCGCAGTTACAGAGCGAATTTAAAATCAGCACGGCTAGCACACAATTAACGATTTCTCTATTTTTGCTGGGTTATACCATAGGTCCCTTAATTTATGCTCCTTTGGCTAATCGTTATGGCCGCAAAAACACCTTATATGCAGGCATCAGCGTTGCTTTTATTAGCTCTTTATTATGCGCACTTGCACCTTCCATAGGAGGGTTTACTGTTTTTCTGGCGGCTAGATTTCTGTCGGCATTGGGTGCAAGTGCAGGCTTAACCATAGCGTTTACGTTGATCAGCGATGTATTTACAGACAGGCAAGAGCGCGGGAGGGTCATCGCCTATAGCACGCTTGCCTTTGCCATTATGCCAGGTTTGGCGATTTATGTAGGTGGTTTATTGGTGTCGTATTGGTATTGGCCCAGTTGTTTCTATTTTTACATGATATATTGCGTAGTGGTGGCTTTTCTCGTATCGCGTTTACCGGAAACAAAACCAGTGGCTACTGAAGCAGTCAGCTTTAAAAAAATGCTGTGTCAGTATTATAGGGTGGCGCGTAGTGGTAAGTTATGGATATATTCTATTATTTGGGGTATTACTACGGGGATTATTTTTACTTTTTCAGCTATAGCACCTATTGTAAGTGACAAACTTTTCAATCTTTCCGCCGATGATTTTGGTACCTATAATTTATGTGTGTTTGCAGGTCTAGCCGTAGGCAACATCTTATCGGCAAAATGTGTAACCTGGTTTAGCCTTAGAAAGGTAATCATTGCGGGGATTATAATGTCATTAAGTAGTGCAATACTGTTGCTTTTGACTACACTAAGTGGCCACTTGACCATAGGGTTTCTATTTTTATGGATGATGCTATTATTTCTAGGCTTACCAGCTATTTTTTGCAATGCACTCGCTTTAGCCACTGAACAATCTAGCGATACAGCCACCGCCTCGTCTTTGATAACCAGCATCGATCTACTGGCATCTATTATAGTGCTTTCTTTGATGGGGCTGATGATATATTCTCTGGCAGCGATGATGAGCGGCTTATTTGTGGTAATGATGATTATCATAGCGCTTCTGTTTTGTGCGGTAAGACGCCGCTAATTCTACTCCAGTTTCTGTAGCCATTAATAGATAGCACAAAAAAGGTTACATAGAGTGCACTGGAAAGATACAGCCCTAAATGTATGAAATAAACTATAAATATAACATCTGCAATGACCCACAATACCCAATGCTCTATTACTTTTCTAGCCATAAGATATAAGGCAACGATGCTCAGCGTAGCGCTGGCGGAGTCCATAATGACATTGGTTTCCGGTGTTTGTGTAAAATGGGTTATGATCCAAAAGGTCACGGTTTCTATCACAATAAACAGTAGCAATAATAAAATAGCCTGCTTAAAATCAATGCGAGTTATTTTTCGAGTATTTTCTTTTTTGTTCCAGAAATACCAGCCATAGATACTTTGTGCTAAAAACACAAATTGCAGTGCAAAATTAGCATAGGACGATTGGGTCAAAAACAAAATAGCGTAAGCACTTACCCCGATAATACTCATAGGCCAGCATAACTTGTTGTTTTTTATACAAAAATAAACCGATAACAAGCTGAATAGGACGGCAATCATTTCTGTTATGGACACGGTAAACCTCTCAAAATAAACGAAAGCACACTAGTTTAGCCTTATAACATGTTTATACTGTGAATGATAGCCATGCTTAGTAGGAGGCTATCTAGTTATATTTAAAAGAAATAATTTGCACAAAATAGGGTTTACGCTATAGTTCGTTTTATAGTGTTTCTATAATCCGTACTATAACCTTAAGGACTTCTATGAGTATTATATAGTATAATTTTACCTGAAAATAACCCACTTTAATGGCCATCCTATGAAACAAAAATTGCTTGCTTATGCTAAATTGATGCGCTTACACAAACCGGTGGGGATTTTACTGCTGCTGTGGCCGACTTGGTGGGCTTTGTGGTTGGCTACTCTGGGTCTGCCTTCTTTCAAGAATTGGCTTATATTTACCTTAGGTGTTGTTGTGATGCGCAGTGCGGGTTGTGTGGTCAACGATTTAGCCGATAGAAACTTCGATGGGTTGGTGGCAAGAACGCGCGATAGACCCTTGGTAACGGGCAGTGTTACCCCACTTGAAGCGTGGCTATTACTCGCAAGCTTATGCACCATAGGTTTAATCCTGGTATTAGGTTTGAATTTAGCCACATTTTTATGGGCTTGTTTGGCTTTAGCAATAGCCCTCATTTATCCATTAACCAAGCGCTTTTTTCCCATGCCGCAAGCTATATTGGGTTTGGGTTGGTATTTGGCTATTCCCATGGCTTTTGTGGCACAAGCAAATAAAGTCAATGCAGTAACCTTGTGGTTATATTTGGGTGCAGTGGTGTGGACCATTGTCTATGATACTTGGTATGCCATGGTGGATAGGGAAGATGATATCAGAATCGGTATACGGTCCAGTGCTATTTTATTTGGCCATTATGATAGGTTGTGGGTAGGTATTTTTCAGATCTTCGCTTTAGGGGCGTGGTTTTACGTAGGAATCTTGACGCAATTGCAATGGCTTTATTTTGTAGCTTGGGTTGTGTGTGCGGGTCTTTTTGTGTATCAACAGATTTTAGCCTATCGTCGTGAGTCCAAGCGTTGTTTTCAAGCCTTTTTGAATAATCAATGGTTGGGGTTGATATTATTCTTGGGGATTCTGGGTGGGTTATGGCACCACTAAAATCTGCATCGTATTCGTTCCGCCCAACACACCTATGTGTTGCCCTTTAGTGAGTATAACCGTATCACCTGTTTTTAAAAAATCATGTTGTTGTAGATAATCTAATGCATGGCGGTCGATATGATCTAGATCTTCATGCACCATACTAAAATGTATAGGTACGACGCCGCGGTACAAAGCCATTTTACGTAAGCTTTTCATATGCGGTGATAACCCCAAAATAACAATCCCGGATCGTATACGCGACATTCGCAGCGTAGTAGCACCGCTTTCGGTTAAACAAACAATGGCTTTAGGCGATAAATGATTAGCCGTGTACATTGCTGCCATGGCGATGCCTTCATCGGTGTGCGAAAACTTCTTATCTAAACGATGATGCGATACTAAAGTTCTAGGGTGTTGCTCTGCGCCCAAACAAATTCTAGACATGGCTTCGACTACACGTACGGGATCATCGCCATTAGAGGTTTCGGCTGATAACATCACGGCATCGGTGCCATCTAGTACCGCATTGGCCACGTCCATAACTTCGGCACGAGTAGGAATGGGGCTGTGGATCATCGATTCCATCATTTGAGTAGCGGTGATAACGACTTTATTTTTAGTACGCGCCTGACTGATCAATTGTTTTTGGATGGCGGGTAGGGCGGCATCGCCTATTTCTACACCCAAATCGCCACGTGCTACCATAATAGCATCGCTGGCTTCGATAATGCCGTCTATATGATCTAAAGCCTCGCGGCGTTCTATTTTGGCAATAACGGCAGCATGTCCTTTCATATCGGCAATATGTTTTTTAGCCGCTACAATATCGTCGGCTGAACGCGGAAATGAAATGGCGATATAATCTACATCTAAACTCAAAGCAGTACGCATATCTTCTTTATCTTTAGCAGTAAAGGATTCGGCTGACAAACCGCCACCTAAGCGATTAATACCTTTGTGATCGGAAATAATACCGCCGTTGATCACTTGGCAATGAATTCGCGCACCTTGTACGTCTAGCACTCTGAAAGTCAGGCGGCCATCGTCTACCAATAAAGTATCATCAGCGACTACATCTTGGGGTAAATCTTTATAAGTCAGGCCTACGCTCTCAGCTGTACCTGCATCGTCAGCTAATAATGCATCGAAGGTAAATAGAGCATTGTCTTTCAGAACGAGAGAGCCTTTTTTGAAACAGGCTATGCGGATCTTTGGCCCTTGTAAATCGGCAATGATGGAGATTATTCTTTTTTGTTCGGTGGCAATGCGACGTATGTGGACAACGCGAGTGTGGTGATCCTCTGCAGTACCATGCGAAAAGTTTAAGCGTACCGCATCTACGCCTGCCGTGATCAAACGCGTTAGCACAGCAAGATCCTCGGTGGCTGGGCCCAGGGTAACGATAATTTTAGTTCTGCGCATAGTATGTTTTACTGCCGCAACAGTTCAATCGCGGGTAAACTCTTGCCTTCTAGATATTCTAAGAAAGCCCCGCCCCCAGTAGAAATATAACTTATTTTATCATTTAAATGATAATGCTCTATGGCCGATAAGGTTTCACCGCCACCGGCTAAACTAAATGCGGAACTAGCGGCGATGCTTTCTGCTAAACTTTTTGTGCCTGTCGCAAAAGCGGGGTATTCAAATACACCCACTGGACCATTCCAAACGATGGTGCGCGCCTTAGCAATGTAAGATTGATACAAGGCTATGGTTTTAGGACCTATGTCTAAAATTTTATCTTCTGGTTTGATTTCTTCTAAGCTTTTAGTCACTGCTTTGGCGGTAGCCGATAATTCCGTTGCAACCACTACATCAATGGGTAATAAAATTTTAGGGGATAATAATTTTTTTGCTAATGGCACTAAGTCTGGTTCATACAAAGAGCTGCCCACAGCATAACCCCGGGCTGCTAAAAAAGTATTGGCTATGCCGCCGCCTACAATTAAGTGATCAACCTTGGCCAACAACGCTTCTAACACCGTTAATTTAGTTGAAACCTTAGCACCACCCACAACCGCTAAAAAAGGTCTTTCTAGGGTGAGCAGGGCTCGATCTAATGCTTGCACTTCGGCACACAACAACGGCCCAGCGCAAGCCGCTTTGGTTTGGGTTAAAGCACCATGGGTAGAAGCCTGAGCGCGATGCGCGCAGGCAAACGCATCCATCACATACACATCGCCTAGGTTGGCTAATTGTTTGCTTAAAGTTGCGTCGTTGGCCGTTTCACCCATGCTAAAACGTACATTTTCACATAGAGCAACTTGGCTCGGGCTGATGGAAAAACCGTGATGCCAATCCTTCACTAAGGTGACGGGACGTTTTAAATAGTGGCTAAGGCGCTCGGCTATAGGCGCTAATGTATAGGTGTCATCATAAACGCCTTCTTGCGGGCGGCCTAGATGTGAAATTAAAATGACCGCAGCGCCTTTGCTAAGAGCATATTCAATCGTTGGTAATGCGGCTAAGATACGCGCATCATTGACGATATGGCTATCTTTCATAGGCACATTAAAATCTTCGCGTATGACGACGCGTTTATTTTTAATTTCTAAGTTCTCTAGACTCTTTAATTTAGACATGACTCTTTCCTTATTCAGCATTCATCATGGCAAGGGAAGTGTCCAACATGCGGCAGCAGAATCCCCATTCGTTGTCATACCAAGCGAATACTTTAGCTTGTTTACCCATCACGCGCGTTTGCGTGGCGTCAAAAATAGACGAGGCTGAAGTATGGTTAAAATCAATCGAAACCAAGGGCGCATCGTTGTACCATAGGATACCTTTGAGCGGGCCTTTAAGCGCTGCATCTTTTAATATCTGATTGATTTCTTCTGTCGTCGTATTACGCTTGGCGTTAAAGGTAAGATCCACCAAAGACACATTCATAATGGGTACACGGATGGACAAACCATCTAAACACCCCTTTAATTCAGGTATAACCAAACCAATGGCAGCAGCAGCGCCGGTTTTAGTGGGAATCATCGATGCGTTTACTGCGCGCGCGCGATGCAAATCTTTATGACCTGCATCTAAGAGCGATTGATCGTTGGTCATGGCGTGAATAGTTGTCATTAAACCTTGTTCAATGCCGATGGCATCGTGTAATACTTTTACTACAGGGGCTAAACAATTGGTAGTACAGGAGGCGTTGGAAACTATAGTATTGGCTTTTTTCAGGGTATGATGATTCACTCCGTATACAATTGTCGCATCGGCATTTTTGGCCGGTGCTGAAATTAACACTTTACGTGCACCAGCGCTTAGATGTTGTGCTGCCATATCACGGTCAGTAAAATGGCCGGTACATTCGTAGACTACGTCTATGTTCAATTCTTTCCAGGGTAATTCGCTGGCATTTTTATTCGATACACAAAAAATTTTGTGGCCATTGACTACCAGCTGTTCTGCTTCGACGCGCACTTCTGCGGCAAAACGGCCATGCGTGGAGTCGTACCGTAGCAAATGTGCATTGGTTTCTATAGGACTGGTGTCGTTGATAGCGACCACGACGATATCGTTTTCTTTTTTCATTTCATAAATGGCGCGCAAACAATTACGTCCGATGCGACCAAAGCCATTAATAGCTACCCGTAAAGTCATTACAATTCCTCCGACAATAAAAGATTAATTTGAGCGATAATATTATCCGTGGTAAAACCATAGTATTTAAAGGCGTCCGCTGCGGGTGCGGATACACCAAAGTCGTCTAATCCTAAGACCCGTCCCTTTAATCCTGCATAACGATACCAAAATGCACTGCAACCCGCTTCTATAGCTAAACGGCGCAATACCTTGCGCGGCAATACACTTTCTTTGTATTCAGCGCTTTGTACTTCGAAGTAATCTGCTGAGGGTATGGAAACAACGCGCACGCTCACCCCCTGTTGTTGTAATGTTTTAGCGGCGTTGATAGCCAAAATGACTTCCGAACCCGTAGCAATTAAAATTACCGAAGGAAAGGCGGAGCTCTCGAAAACCACATAAGCGCCGCGTTCTATGTTTGTTAAGGTTTCTGGCTTGCGCTCGATGGTAGGCAATGCTTGTCTGGATAAGATCAAACTCGTAGGACCATCATGACGTTGCAATGCCATTTTCCACGCCACTGCCGTTTCGACTTCATCTGCGGGACGCCACGTTGACATATGTGGCGTAATGCGCAACATGGTTGCGTGCTCGACAGGTTGGTGCGTAGGGCCATCTTCGCCTAAGCCTAAGGAGTCGTGCGTGTAAACGTAAATCACTTGCTGACGCATCATGGCCGATAAACGCACGGCATTGCGCGCGTAATCTAAAAACGTTAAGAAAGTGCCTATATAAGGCATAAAGCCACCGTGTAAGGCAACGCCATTGGCGATGGCGCTCATGGCAAATTCACGCACGCCAAAGTGGATGTAGTTCCCTGCGGGATTTGTTGCGGTTAAAGCTTGACTTTCTTGCCACCAAGTTAAATTGGATTCGGTCAAATCAGCTGAACCTCCTATTAAACTAGGCCAGAAGGGGCCATAGGCATTGAGCGCATTTAAAGACGCTTTGCGGGTGGCGACCTTATTGGCATTTTCTTGGCAAGCGCGTATATAGGCATCACTTTGTTCTGACCAATTGACGTTCGGGGTTCGGTGATAGCGCTGGGCCAATTCTTTCGCTTCGGCTGTAAATTCTTTTTCATAGATAGACCAAAGGCCTTGCCATTCCTTTTGCAGGCGATCGCCTTTATTGCGCGCATCCCAGGCTTGATACAACTCTTCGGGAATGATGAAAGGGGCATAAGACCAACGCAGCTTTTCGCGGGTCAAGGCAATTTCTTCGGCGCCCAAAGGTGCGCCATGGGCTTTGGCGGTATTGGCCAAGCGCGGAGCACCAAAACCAATCGTGGTTTTACAACAAATTAAAGTAGGCTTGTTTTTTTCGGCTTGCGCCTCGAGTATGGCGCGGCGTATGGCTTCAGGATTGTGGCCGTCTACATCGCGAATGACCTGCCAATGGTAGGCTTCGAAACGGCGCGGCGTGTCATCGCGAAACCAGTCGTGCACCGGACCATCGATGGAAATGCCATTGTCATCCCAAAAAGCAATCAACTTGCCTAAGCCCAAGGCGCCCGCTAGGGAAGAGGCTTCGTGCGAAATACCTTCCATCAAGCAGCCATCGCCTATAAAAACATAAGTGTGATGGTCGATGAGGTTAAACCCAGGGCGATTGTAAATATTGGCTAAATTCTTTTCAGCCAAAGCCATGCCTATGGCATTGGCCAAACCTTGACCTAAAGGACCCGTGGTGGTTTCCACACCGGGTGTAATCCCATGTTCAGGGTGTCCGGGGGTTCTAGAATGCAATTGGCGAAAGGCTTTTAGATCCTCAATAGTAAGATCATAGCCCGTTAGATGTAACAAAGCGTATTGCAGCATGGATCCATGGCCATTGGACAGCACAAAACGGTCACGATTTGGCCAATTTGGGTCATTAGGATTGTGCTTTAAGAAGTCTTTCCACAATACAGTGGCGATATCGGCCATGCCCATGGGCATACCGGGGTGGCCAGATTGGGCCTTTTCCACGGCATCCATACTGAGGGCGCGAATGGCATTGGCCATTTCATCATACGATATCATGGTAGAGTTGCTCCGGTTACTTGCAGGCAGCCATTGTCGCTTATTTAGTGTTTAGATTCAAGGTCGGGAAGAATTAAGATTAGGGAGCGGTTGTATCAATGATCACGATTCTAAGAAAACATTCGCTATATTAAACCAATTTTATGCATTGTTCTCCAAAGATACTATAAAATAAAGGGTCCGTATTGACACTGCCAGTATAATTTAATGTATTGCAAATAGTTAATATTTTATATAGTTAGGTGGGATGGGAAAACACCCTCGCCTTCAGGCGAACACTTCAGTATAATTGGGAATGGAATATAAGCATGGCTCACACAGTATCTACGATTTAAAATATTACGTGATATTTTGTACAAAATATCGCTATCGGATTTTAACGGGATAGGTAGGGAATGGAGCAAGGAAACTAATTAGGGAAATATGTCGTACAAATTACGTAGATATAGTGAGTGGAAGCATGAGTCCTGCTCATGTCCATTTGCTGGTATCAGTTGCACCGAACCTGTCGTTATCGAAGCTAATGCAGTATATACCCGTTACACGTCAAGATGCGAGATTTGCGGTAACAGTTGGCAACGTAAATGAAGTAGATATGCAGTCCTACGTCGAAGATCAAGAAATGCATCATAAAGAGGATAATTTCAGGATCTCAGAATATTGATGCTTTAGCTGTATAATCTGCTTTACAAGCGTACTATCAAGCCACCGGCTTTAGCCGATTGTAATTGACAACAGATTATAACTCATCAAGTTTAGTGGAATTATAAAGTTTTGATATATGTTTCCGGCCAGTAAATTAAAAACTGGGGGGATGATAATCCACCATTTCATCCATAGATACTAGAAAGCACGGGTCATATTTCTATTTAAAAAATGATCCATTATTGAAATAACTAAAATCTTTAACTTTTATCTTTTTTGGAAATAGCTATGCAACCATTAATAAACGGTGAAAATTCAGGAAAAATACGGTCTTCAAAAGAGGATAACGCTTTTTGAAAAACCGGGTCATGCTCGGCCAAATATGCAACCGATAGAATCTCATTAACAATATCTTCTTCAGTATGATAAAAGGTATAATTTGTTTCTTTTGCTAAAATAAACAAAGGTGTTTTTTCAACCATTAGCTTCCCATGAACTATTTCTAAGAGAACAGTATCTAAAATATGCTTTAACTCTCGTATATCTGCTATTTTACTTAAAAAACAACTCGAACGCGGCGAAAAAACCGTAGTAGTTGGCATTGTTAGAGAATAATAAACAGGACGATTTTCTGTTGATGAGAAATGATGCAAATGCATAATGATCGGCGCATAATGCTTCACCTTATAATCGTTTATATAAGCCTCTTGTAGTCCTTGTACCGGACCTGCAATATTGTCTATTGCTGGTGTAAATCCAGGCATGCCTCCTGTGCCTATTCCGATAAGATGTTTCACTGTATCGGCCAAATAAGGATTTGGTTTAAGATTTCTATTTTTTTGTGCCAATGAAAATGCAAAATCAAAAATAAATTGATTGCGCTTAAAAGTACAATCTATCCATGCTTGATTTAAGATAAATTCGCTAAATCTAGACCAATTTTTATCAGCTTTATGTTGAAACCATTTCTTTGAAAAAAAAGCTAATTCTGAGTGCCACGGCTGCACGAAATTTTTATGATTAGCGATCTTTACAAAAAGAGCCCATTGATCATTTAGACAAGCTGACGCATGAAGATGTAAATTATATTTTCGTTTTAGTCGTTCATGACCAGAAGCATTTGTGATCTTAGGTAACATGCAAATAGTCCTTGGATGCGGGAATAGAATGAAGAAATTTGGGTATTATGTATGCGACAGACACCCCATGACTGACATCTTGATGTATCTGCAGACGGTATTAGCCTCATATTTATCTCCTATGTCTTATTAAAAGTAATATTTGTGTAAAGTCACTCGTATAGGATGACCTAATTTTCAAAAAATTGCTATTCCTAAATTGATCCTAGAATTTCGATAGGTGAATTCTGGCAATCATCTCAGCAATCCCCTCATTTTCTAATATTATTTAAAAGTTTTTTTGTGAATATATGGTTGCCGAAATTAACACTGTTTCTATTAACGGCTAAAAAACTTGCATTATTTTAGAGTTTCGTGATAGTAAG
>JAJXVQ010000159.1 GCA_021782065.1 Pseudomonadota bacterium | reverse complement strand
CTGTTAGCACTACTCAGTGCTTGCGCCACTCAAGTGCCCTTAGCTACCCCCACCGTACAAAATCAACAATCGTGGACTGAACGTCAAAGCACGCTGAATCAATTAACCCGCTGGCACAATCAAGGCGCCTTGGCCATACAAACGGCTAAAAGCAACGACACCATGCAATTTGATTGGCAATTACAAAGCGAAAATGACTATAGCCTACGCTTTATAGGCCCTGTAGGTACGGGTTATGGCACCTTAAAAACAACCCCTACTCAAAGCACTTATTTTGCCCCTAAAGGTAAAACCTATACCGACAGTAATGCCACAGCATTATTAAACAAAGTCACTGGTTGGCAATTACCTGTAAACGACCTCTACTATTGGGCACGCGGTTTACCTGCACCGGGCGGTGCTCCAACTTTGCAATTTGATGCTAGCCATAGCCATTTAACGAGCTTACAACAAGATGGTTTCAATGTCGTATTCCAGCATTATTCTGGAGTCGGCAAGCTAGATCTGCCCAGTAGCTTGTTGATACAAAATGCAGACGTAAAAGTGAAAATCGTCATCACGCGCTGGCAGTTGGATTAATTAAATGAACCCTCCAGTATGTCGAATAAAATACGACATACTGGAGAAAAGCGTATTCATATTCATTACGCGAAATTGAAACATTACAATGCGTCAGAGCTGCTCATGAATACCGCCATCTACAGTATGGTACACATTCCTCTTTTACCGCCTATCGGCTCATAATCATTCTTCGCTGTTGCCACACTATCTATCACGGTTACTGTTGGCGAGGGCCCTGCTTTCCAAAATGAACAAAACCATGACCTTGTACATACCTTTTCCGCTTCTTGTCCGGCTTCTATTGATACAATAGTTTCTTCCGAACCAAAATCTTCACTTGTCTCATTAATGCTAGGCTCTAGAGACGTTGCTTCTCCAACAGGTATAGTTTCTACCTGTTCAGTCATACCTGCTGTTACGATGTTATAACCCAAAGTAGGCAGTAGTACAGCGGGCAAAAGCAGGCTCCAAGAAATAATGTCCGTTTTTGACGCTGGAAATGCTTTCAATACTAATAAACAAAAAGACAAGGTACTAGATGCTGTTTTAGAAAGAGCACTCAACAAACCAAATCCTCCACGCAAAAGACCATAGAGAACATCTAGCACAGGATTAGATTCTGGCTCTGGTTCTGATTTGTATAATCTAAATGTATTCCATAAAACCTCGATGTTTTTGGGTATTTCTCCCAGCACAATGCTACCAAAAGCGCCTATCAAAATATTCATAGCAATATTTCTAGCCAGCTCATCGTCAATCCCTTCTACCATTAAGACATAGCTCGCAACATAGTTAATAGCGTTCGTGTAACCATAAAGTGCTGTAGACAAAAGAGCAACGCCCTGCGCCAGTTTGCGTAGCCATTCATTCTGAATTTCATTTCCGGGTGTATATTTTTTCTTACCATTAAAAAAAACCGCCCTAAATATCCCATTAATCGCACCAAAAGTGGAGGCCACTAGCATTTTTTCGGTGAGAGAATTTGTAGGCAACCATGAAGCCGTAGGATTCGAAAAGAAATGCGTACTGGTTTCCAAATGAAACGTGCCACAACCCGTCGCCAACGCTGCACCCGTGGTCGCTAAATATTTTGCGCCTCGAGCGACGCTACTTTCTTTAAAAGTAGCGCCACCTACATCAAAAAGTATCTGCATCATTCTCTTAGCAAGTTGATGTGTTAGTATAAATTGACCTGGGGCTACCATGGTAACCGCAATGAAGGTCGCAATGGCATAGCGCGCCTCTTTGGACATAGCATTTGCGTCTAAGCCTGTTACAACATTACGAAACACCAATGCCGCAAAAGTGCTGGTAGAAAGTAGAGAAAGCACATTATTGATATGATAATAGCGATTGAACTCTTCTTCAGTGAATATCAAATTAAGACAGTATGTTAGTAATCCTTTTTCTTCATGCGCTAGTGGCCCTAAAGTTCCTGAATTATAATATCGTAGATGAGCCTCGTGGAGTAAAAGATAATCAGATGATTTAGACTCATTCGCGCTCATTGTAAAAAAACCCCTCGCTATTCTATGAAACGTAGCACAAAGACGCATCGTACCATGTTGCCGTTCAGTTGTTCAACAATTAGAACCCATGCGCTTTTCAGTATAATAAACCCACCTAAAGCCCTCCAGTATGTCGAATTACAACATACTGGAGGAAAGTTCGTTGATTACGCGAAGTGGTAACCCAGTCCTAGCTGTGTTGTTAAAACGGCAGTTTCATCGCCCGCCATTAGACCCACAGAAAAATCGGTAGTCCAATGCTCTGTAACATTGAAGGCCACACCCACAGCGCCATTGCCCATCACGCCTACACCATCGTGATAATCATTTTGGAAATACGCCAAAGAAGGACCTGCTTTTGCATAAAGATTAAAACGATCCCCTAGAGGCAGCATGACTTTGACATCGCCATCTAGAGAATAAAGATGTGCTACGCCTTCATCTAGCCAATCACTACCGCCAGTTGTGGTTGGAATAGCCGTCACGCCCCCCTCCAGAGCCAAATAATGGTTTAGTTGATCACCTAGGGCGAAATGGAAATAAGGACCCGCTCCATCCCATGCAGGACCTGCTACACCCACTTGAGCCGTTGTATAAGCACCCTCTAAGGCCGCATAACCGGTACTCGCTACACATAACCCCGCTAGCAGAGCAACACATAGTTTTTTATTATTTTTCATAGGAACCCCTTCTAATTTATAGTGAAAGATCTATTTCTCTTATCAGAGAAG
>JAJXVQ010000158.1 GCA_021782065.1 Pseudomonadota bacterium | reverse complement strand
GCATCACTTCAATCACACCTATCAGTTGTTGCACTTGTGGTGCATCACCTAAGTGATTGGCGCTGGCTACCACATTGGCATTGAGACGACGAAAGAAACTAGCGGCCTTAGTGCCGATTAAGCATAGATCGACTTCTATACCTTCAGCATGAGCCTCTCGCATTTTCTGTACGGCCAGTTTTAATAAATTATTATTCAAACCACCGCACAAACCTCTATCGCTGGTGACGATGATAAACCCTATGCGCTTAAGAGGTCGCTCTTCAAAATACACATGCCTATACTCAGGATGGGCATTGGCTAAATGGCCTATCACGTCTAATATTTTAGTCGCGTAGGGCTTAGACAAATTCATGCGTTCCTGCGCCTTGCGCATTTTACTCGCTGCCACTAATTCCATAGCTTTGGTAATCTTTTGCGTTTTTTTAACGCTGTCGATCTTAACCCGTGTTTCCTTCAAACTCGCCATATTCTTTCTACCAGGTTTGTGTATCTTTAAATTTAGTCACTATCTCTTGGAAAGTGGCAGCTGTTTTATCATCGAAAGAAGGATTTTGCGTTAACTCTTTCATAAAATCGGCATGATAGTTACGCACATAATCTACCAATTCTACGCCAAAAGGCACAACTTGATTCACAGCCACATCATCCAAATAACCCTTATCGACCACAAATAAGCACAAGGCCATTTCAGATACGGATAAAGGTGAATATTGTTTTTGCTTTAGCATTTCAGTAACGCGTTGACCGCGTTCTAATTGCTTACGTGTGCTTTCATCTAGATCAGAGGCAAATTGCGCAAAGGCTTCTAGATCGCGGTATTGTGCTTGTGCCAAACGAATACCACCAGCAATTTTACGTATTAATTTGGTTTGTGCAGCACCACCTACGCGCGACACGGACAAACCGGAGTTCATGGCTGGACGTATACCCGCATTAAACAAACTGGTTTCTAGATAAATCTGGCCATCGGTGATGGAAATCACGTTAGTAGGCACGAACGCCGACACGTCGCCTGCTTGTGTTTCGATAATAGGCAAAGCCGTTAAAGAACCTGTTTTGTCTTTAACTGCGCCCTTCGTCATTTCTTCTACATAAATACTATTGACGCGTGAAGCACGTTCCAACAAACGCGAATGCAAATAGAATACGTCCCCAGGATACGCTTCGCGTCCAGGAGGTCTGCGCAACAACAAAGACATCTGTCTATATGCCCAAGCGTGTTTGGTCAGATCGTCATAAATGATCAACGCATCTTCGCCTCTGTCGCGGAAATATTCGCCCATGGTACAGCCGGAGTAGGGTGCTAAAAATTGTAGTGAGGCTGCGTCTGAAGCGGTAGCCGCAACAACGATAGTATTTTTCATAGCGCCATGTTCTTCTAATTTACGCACAATACTGGCGATAGAAGACGCTTTTTGACCTATGGCTACATAAATACATTTCACGCCACTATGACGTTGGTTGATGATTGTATCGATGGCTATAGCGGTTTTACCTGTTTGTCTGTCGCCAATAATCAATTCGCGTTGACCACGACCTACTGGCACCAAAGCATCGATGGATTTTAAACCGGTTTGCAGTGGTTGCGACACGGGTTCTCTATAAATAACCCCTGGCGCTACTTTTTCCACTATAGACATTTCAGTAGTTTCTATAGGACCTTTGCCATCTATAGGTTGTCCTAGTGGATTGACCACACGGCCTAACAATGCAGACCCTACGGGAATTTCTAAAATACGGCCCGTACATTTAACCGTTAAACCTTCTCTAAGATGCGTATAATCACCCAGCACTACCGCGCCTACGGAATCGCGCTCTAAATTTAGCACCAAGCCATATGTATTGCCCGGCAATTCCAGCACTTCTTGGAATTGTGCATCTTCCAAACCATGGATACGCAAAATACCATCTTGCAGGCTGATAATAGTACCTTCGGAACGACTTTGTGTCGTAGGCACAAATGATTCTATGCGTTTTAAAATAAGCGAGCTAATTTCTCTTGCTTCTATTGCCATAATCGTTCCTCTAAGCGTATTCGTTGATTGATTGACTAAGCTGATGCAGTTGGCTTTTAATAGAGCCATCTATCACCTTGTCTCCACAGCGCAACACTAAGCCGCCCAATAGGCTACTATCTACATGATAGGTTAAATCTACTGGCCCTTTGTGTTTTTGCTCTAGGTTTTTTTGCAGCGCTAAACGCTGTGCCTCTGTTAAAGGCTTGCTGCTGGTTATTTCTACTGCCACTTTGTTGAGTTGTGCCAATTGCAATTGTTGGTACAACGCTAAAATAGCAGGCAATAATTCCAGCCGTTTATTTTCTGCCAATAAGTGCAAAAAGTTTTTATCGCTCGTGGTTAATTTATCGCCCAAGGTAGGTATACAAGCATCGATTATTTTATCTTCCCCCACATGCGGATCAGATAATAAACTCGCGGTTGTTTTATTCACAACTACCAAAGCCATTGCCTCTAACCACAGCAAAACAGCCGCGAGGCGATTGTCTTTCTTGGCTTTGATAAACAAAGCCTTGGCATAAGGTCTTGCGCTATTGACGTTACTCACTGACACCCACCTCTGCAATTAAATCGGAGATCATGCGATCGTTGATATCGCTGGTGATGTTTTGCTTTAAGATGCGCTCCGCACCCTTCACCACCATCATACCTAACTCTTGTTGCAGCGCCATTTTCGCGGCATGTTTGGCTTGTACAATTTCTTCTTCAGCCAATTGTGCCATGCGTTCAGCCAAAGCCCGTGCTTCCGCACGCGCTTCTTCTAAAATATGTGTAGCTTGCTTGTGCG
>JAJXVQ010000157.1 GCA_021782065.1 Pseudomonadota bacterium | reverse complement strand
GGCAAGTGTTAAGCGAAAAAGACAAATGGCAGCTCTTGATGATGAATATAGAACCACTTTGGTCAAAGAATTAGCAATTTAGATGCGGTTGCCCTGCTCTATACCCGCGCCACAGATCCGGGTATACTAGCATCATCATAGTATAATTTTGGACCCATATGAAAGTCTTAGTGGCCCTTAAACGCGTTATTGACCCTTATGTCAAGATTCGCGTCTGCGCCGATGGCAGCGATGTAGAAACAGCCAACGTCAAAATGAGCACTAATCCCTTCGATGAAATTGCCATAGAAGAAGCTGTGCGCTTAAAAGAACAAGGTTTGGCAAGCAGCACTACCGTTGTGGCTATAGGTAGTGCGGCGAGCCAGGAAAACCTGCGTGCGGCGCTGGCCTTAGGTATAGACAATGCGCTGTTTGTGCCTTGTGATGAAATGTTGCAACCTTTAGCAGTGGCGCGCATTTTACAAAAAATCGTTGTACGCGAAGCTGCGCAATTAGTTATTATGGGTAAACAAGCCATAGACGACGATAACAATCAAGTTGGACAAATGCTAGCAGCGCTACTGTCATGGCCACAATGCACTTTTGCCAGTACACTTAAAATAGTAGACAATGGCTCCTCTGTTGAAGTGACGCGCGAAATCGATGGTGGATTAGAGATTCTATCGGCTGCTTTGCCAGTGGTGATTACTACCGACCTGCGTTTGAATACGCCGCGTTATGCTTCCTTACCCAATATTATGCGCGCCAAACAAAAACCTTTAGCAACGTTGACTTTAGAAGAACTGGCTGTCCACACGCAAACAGCAGTTGAAATATTATCTGTTGCAGCGCCCCCAGTCCGTAAAGCAGGGGTTATGGTGGATTCAGTCGATGAGTTGCTGAATAAGTTAAGGAATGAGGCAAAGGTAATAGCATGAAAATATTGATCATTGCTGAACACGATAATCTGCACTTAAAAGCAAGCACTATGGCAACAATTGCTGCCGCAGAACAATTGGCTTTACCCATAGAAGTGTTGGTCGCAGGTTGTAACTGTCAGACAGTTGCTGAGAAGGTACGCGCTTTAACATCGGTTAGCCGTGTTATTATTGCTGATAATGAAGTTTATCTAGATCAATTGGCTGAAAACGTAGCCTTATTGTTACAGTCTTTAAGCGCAGGTTATAGCCATATTCTAGCGCCTGCTTCTACCTTTGGTAAAGATTTGCTGCCGCGATTGGCCGGATTACTGCAAGTGAGTATGGCCTCAGACATCATTGAGATTGTAGATGCAAATACTTTTATACGCCCTATTTATGCGGGCAATGTTTTGGCTACAGTGCGCTTGAATGATGCCATATGTTTAGCAACCGTACGTAGCAGTACATTTAACGCAGCGATTGTTCCAAAAGCAGAATTAGCCGAATTGAGTGTGTGTGATACGGTCTATCCATTAGAAAAAACAAAACTGGTTAAAAGAGTAGAAAGTAAAAGCGAGCGCCCTGAATTAGGACAGGCTAAAGTGGTTATTTCCGGTGGACGCGGGTTACAAAATAAAGAAAATTTTGGGTTAATAGAACAACTAGCCGATAAACTCAATGCAGCAGTAGGCGCATCGCGTGCGGCAGTGGATGCGGGCTTTGTCCCCAACGATTATCAAGTGGGACAAACCGGCAAAGTGGTGGCGCCCGATCTCTACATTGCCGTCGGCATTTCAGGCGCGATACAACATTTAGCGGGCATGAAAGATAGTCGCGTTATTGTCGCTATCAATAAAGATGCCGAAGCCCCTATTTTTCAGATAGCTGATTATGGCCTAGTGGGCGATTTATTTAAAATCATTCCCGAATTGTTAACAAAATTATCCTAAATTTATCATAGACAGGAGCAAGAAGATGCGTGTTGGTTTACCCAAAGAAATTAAAACTTTAGAAAATCGTGTAGCCTTAGTACCCTCTAGCGTGCAGGAACTAACGCGCTGTGGCCATGAAGTTTTTGTAGAAACGAATGCAGGTATAGGCAGCGGTATCAGCGATCAGGAATATAGGAATGCAGGCGCCCAAATTCTGCCCTGTGCAGCGGATGTTTTTTCTGCAGCCTCCTTGATTGTTAAGGTTAAAGAGCCGCAGCCTTCTGAATGTATCATGTTAACTAAAGATCATACCTTATTTACCTATTTGCATTTGGCACCCGATCTTCAACAAGCCGAATTATTGTTGGCATCGCAGTGTTGTGCGATTGCTTATGAAACCATAACGGATGCATACCAAGGTTTGCCTTTATTATCCCCTATGAGTGAAGTCGCAGGACGCATGGCCATTCAAGCGGGTGCACATTGTTTGGAAAAACCTCAGGGCGGTAGCGGGGTTTTATTAGGCGGCGTTCCTGGAGTGGCATCCGCAAAAGTGGTTATATTGGGTGGCGGTGTAGTGGGTACGAATGCAATTCGCATGGCCATAGGTCAAGAAGCGCATGTTACGGTGATCGATAGATCCTTAAAACGGTTAAAAGAATTAGATCTACAATTTGCCTCTAGATTAAACACGCTCTATGCTACAGCACATGCTATAGACAAAGCGGTGGTGAATGCCGATTTAGTTATAGGCGCTGTATTGGTTCCGGGTGCTGCGGCACCGCGTTTAGTGACACGTGAACAGTTAAAGCGAATGCGTAAAGGTTCAGTATTAGTTGATGTGGCTATCGATCAAGGCGGTTGCTTTGAAACCAGCCGACCCACTACACACGCAGAACCTACCTATGAAGAAGAAGGCATCATTCATTATTGTGTAGCCAATATGCCGGGTGCGGTGCCGCGTACCGCTGCTTTTGCTTTGAA
>JAJXVQ010000023.1 GCA_021782065.1 Pseudomonadota bacterium | reverse complement strand
GGCTAAGATATTACCGGTAGATACCAGTTTATTTTGCACATAGCTGGATTCGTAGATTACCTTGAAATGATCGCCTGGCTTTAGTCCACGTTTAAAATTAATTTTTGAGCCAAATATTCGAGTGGCATCGAGTATAATTTTTTGTGGCAAGTGTTGTGCTACACCTGCTTCATAGAAAGTAGAACCAATTATGCCTGCTGCTATAGTAGGCATGACCTTGGGTGTTTTTTTAGTAAGTTTGGCGTCAAAGTTATCATCTAATCGGGTGACGGACAGCGTTTGGGTAGGCGATAGATTATAAGTGAGATCGGTTAATTCTTGATCGGCATTAACATGTATATTGACGCTTTGTCCGGGGCTAATATGGGCTAGGGTGCGTTTCACCAAAGGTATAGACAGGAGTGCCGATATATCTTGGGTTTGTATATTTTGTGCTAACAACAAACCGCTTAGGGTATCACCACGGCGTATCAGTACATTTTTATCGTAAGCCTGTGGGGGGGGCGGAGAAGCCTCTTCAGGGGCATCGATGGCAATCGTGTTGGCAGGTACGGGCGTAAGTGTAAAATCGCTTTGTACATAACGAGTGTCATCATAGGCAGTGCTAGGAACATCATTTTGTGGCCAAAAGAAAATAAAAGATGCTACCAATAGTGATAATAACAGCAGCGGATATAAGCCTATACGTAATCGACTGCGTGCATCTTTGCGCATGGCTGCCATAGTGCCGCGTGTTTTTGAAGAAGAAATCATTTTTTCCACAACCAACCTACCTAATTTCCTTTACATCCTAAGACGCCCCGTAACTTTGCAGCCTAAAAAAGCGCGTAGCCACATCCCTGTACACAGAAAGGCGTTGTTAGAAATTCACGAATCTGGGGGGAACACGTTTTTCACGCAAAAGAACTTACCTATCCAGACTTATTAACATTCTGAAGATAACGCTTTGTGTGTGCATCTATATTCGCGTATATTACAGTATCGCTACAGTGAGATCAACGCGAATGGTTGAAAAAAAGCAAATTTTTTGCGATCATGCTGATTTGCAGCGGGAAATAACACATAAAATATACAGAATAAGGGGGTGCTGGTGCCTATAGATACCGTTTTAGCCGAATTAAAACGCGGTGCCAATGAAATTTTAGTGGAAGACGAGTTGGGTGAGCGTCTTAAAAAAGGCAAAAAATTGCGCATCAAGGCGGGTTTTGATCCCACCGCCCCCGACTTGCATTTAGGACACACCGTGCTCATTCACAAGATGAAACATTTTCAGGAAGCGGGGCATGATGTTATTTTTCTGATTGGTGATTTTACTGCCACCATAGGGGACCCGAGCGGTCGGAATATAACGCGCAAGCCCTTGTCTAGGCAAGAAGTTCTTGCTAATGCAAAGACTTACGAAGCGCAAATTTTTAAAATTTTAGATAAGAAGAAAACCATTGTTGAATTCAACTCGAACTGGATGGGGAAACAATCTGCTGCCGATTTAATTGCATTGGCCTCCCAAGTTACGGTGGCGCGCATATTGGAACGAGAAGATTTTAGCCAACGCTATCAAAATGGTCATGCGATCGCACTGCACGAGCTTTTATATCCCGTAGTACAAGGCTATGATTCAGTAGCTTTGCAAGCCGATGTGGAATTAGGTGGTAGCGATCAAAAATTTAATTTACTGATGGGGCGCGAATTGCAACGTATGTATGGGCAAGCGCCGCAAGTAGTGATGACTATGCCTTTGTTAGAAGGTTTAGATGGCGTTAGAAAAATGTCTAAATCTTATGATAATTATATCGGTATTGATGAACCGGCAGAAAGTATGTTTGGCAAATTGATGTCTATTTCCGACGATTTGATGTGGCGTTATATCGAATTATTAAGCTTAAGATCGCTGACTGAAATTCAACAGTGGCAAAAATTTGTGAAAGACGGCGGTAATCCGCGCGATGTTAAAGTGGATTTTGCCAAAGAAATAGTCGCACGCTTTCATTCTGCAGAAGCGGCTAAGCAAGCACACGAAGCTTTTGTAGCACGTTTTCGTGAACATCAATTGCCTACCGACATTGAAGATATACAGATCACCAGTAGTGATGAAACGATGATGATTTGCAATTTACTAAAAGAAGCCAACCTAGTGCCCAGTACTTCTGAGGCTTTGCGTTTGATTCGTCAAGGTGGTGTGCGTGTGGATGGTGAACGCATTGAAGATGGTAAGCATTTGGTGCCTAGCGATACTTTTCATGTGTATCAGGTGGGTAAAAGACGAATAGCGCGAGTGAAATGGCAGCGGCAATGAAAGATAAGCCTTTCTTCTTAAATAAGGGTTCGCTTCCCTTCAGGAGGTAGGGCTCCTGCCACCGGCATTACCATTCCAGGCACAGCTTCAGAAACAACGTCTGCCGCGGTGTCGGCCATGGTGTTGCCATTCACGCTTAATTTACCTTGTGAGTAATCTAAACCAAATAGATATTGTGTATCAGTTTGGCTTAAGTAGCCGGAAGCAAGCCATTTGTTGAGTAGATCTTGTACGACTATATTGACCTCATCGCTGTTTTTGCTAGGATATTCGTGGGCGGTAGCTGTTTTAACTAAATCGGCTAAGAATACGATTTTGATATGTGCCTCGGCTTTTTCGATCAATTGTCCTATGCCTTGTGCCTGTAGTACTTTAGGAAAAGCCAACGAAGCGTCGATTTGCAGCATATCGGGTTGTGCATGATTCGGTGTGGGCTGCAAGCTAAATTGCGCGCCTTTGTTGACTATGGCGGGCAAGGTCTTACTGATTTCATTACTGACGATCAACAATTCTGACTGCTTAGCCAAATTGTGCAATTGCTGTTGAATGAGCCCTGCGGAGTGGGGGCGGCTAATCGTCAAAACGACTTGTGCATTAGAGCTAAACCAACCACGGCGATAGTGATTTAGGCTAAGATTGTAGTGTAATGAGTTGGAATCCATTAAGGCATCATATTGTGAAGCTAAATCTCTTAATTTCAACCAGGCATTAGCATCTACATTTTTCGCATTGAAGTCATAACTGAGTGGGCCATAATTTACCGTTCCAATTTGCACAGCATCTGCACCCAGCGTAACAGTGGTACCGAGTAAATTGCCGCTAACATTAGAATTACCGCGCAATAGCAAATTGCCTATGACCATTTCAGCTTTATCGTCGTGACTAGTGGTGATTTGTGGGACTTTTAATTCAGACGAACCCACCCATAAACCATTTTTGTAACGCAAATTTACATGCACATTGGCGCTGGGTACTTCAAGCAGAGAATGTGGTTGCATGTAGGACAAAGGGCCTATACTAACATTGGCTTTAAGGCTGCTTAAACCCGGCGATACTATCATCTTGGTATTCGCGCCGTCCCAACTCAAGGTGGTATTGCTATTCTTGAAGGTTATGGCCGATACATGGCTGGTGGCTTTAATTTCCCCCAGTAAAGATATCTCAGCGGCCCGTTCTTCCCAGTTAGCGCTGGTGGATTGTAACCCCTCTGCTTGTAACCATTGACGAGTTTTGTCATCTGGTTTAGCCATAGAAACAAAATAACCACGGCCAAAGCCAAAATGTGATTTGCCCTCAGCATCTTTTCCCCAATAAAAGGGGCCATGATAAATTTTTTCATCTAGGATAAAGCTGGCGATCACATCTTCTGGCAATACGGGCAGTTGTTCTCCTTTGCCTTGTAATAAATGATTGGTTCGGGTTAATAATTCATCGTTGAGGGATTGATTGGTTTGCCCAAAGAAATAAGGGGTGCCTAAGAAAAAGGCAACGATGATACCTACACAGGTGATAATGGCTGCTTTACGCATGGTAGCCTCTAAGTCTTGCGTTAAAATTATCCATCATCATAGCTTATTTATGTTGAAATGTTAACCTTTTAGGCTGTCTTTTTTGAAATAAGACGAGTACTCTTTAGGGTCTAGATATGTTAAGGTTAGACATTGTTAAATACCATTAGTATTCGCCACTCTGTATGGGGGAGAAATGAACATTCTTAGTCCAAACCGGTCGCTCACTGAAAAGTTAATTTTACAATTTGATGCCGCTTTAAAAACGTTGGCTACGTCTGCCGTAGCCGGGCGTTCCAATCCCGCACAAAGTTCAACTCCTGCGCTCACAACCTTAGAAAAACGCCTTTCTGCACAATGCATGCGTGTGAATCATGCAGGCGAATTAGCGGCCCAGGGCTTATACCAAGCACAAGCCTTAACGGCGCGCACTCCACAAGTAGCTGCAGCGATGCAGCAAGCCGCTTTAGAAGAAGTCGACCATCTAGCTTGGTGTGAAACACGTTTAATCGAGTTAGACAGCCATACCAGTTATTTGGCGCTGTTTTGGTACGCAGGATCATTTATGATAGGCGCTATTGCCGGGCTTGTGGGCGACAAATGGAGTTTGGGCTTTGTAACTGAGACTGAGTATCAGGTGATGGGCCATTTAAATTCTCATTTACAGTGCTTACCTGCAGCCGACACGCGTAGTCGTGAAATTATAACGCTCATGTATGAGGACGAAAAACGTCACGCAACGCAAGCCTTGAAGGCTGGTGCGGCACCGCTACCAAAGCCTATTAAGGCGTTAATGCGCAGGATAGCAAAAGTGATGACAACTACGGCACGCTGGATTTAAAATAGAAAGGAAAAAACATGGGGCAAATGTCAACTTATTTAGGCGGTTCGCTACAAACAGTACAATATTTGTTTTTAGCGATACAAGTCATTTTGCATGTGGTTTTTGCTGCGGCGGTGGCACGTGATTCTGGCCATATGGAAAAGACGGGTGCTAAAACAGTGTTGGTGTCTGGTGTGGTGTGGGCTTTTGCCACATTGCTGGGCGGTGTTTTTGTGGCCGTGGTTTATTGGGTGTTGCATCATTCTACCTTAACGAGAAGTAATTACTCATGACTATAGAAGAAAGTAAAGGCCCCACCTGGCCATTATTATTGGCATCCATAGGGGTTGTTTTTGGAGACGTAGGTACGAGTCCTCTGTATGCCTTAAAAAGCTGCTTTGTAGTGGGATATTTGAGCGTTAATCCCTTAAATGTGTTTGGGCTGTGTAGTTTATTTACTTGGACATTGTTTTTAGTAGTCAGTGTTAAATACGTTTACATCGTCTTAAAAGTCAATAACCAAGGTGAAGGTGGTTTATTTGCTTTGTCGCTATTGTGCTCACGACTGAATGTAAAAGGCTTAAAAAAATTACCGCTATTGTTAGGCACTATAGGGATAGCTTTATTTTTCAGTGATGGCATATTAACACCGGCTATTTCTGTGTTAGGTGC
Source organism: Pseudomonadota bacterium (assembly GCA_021782065.1). Next base: position 7,855 of record JAJXVQ010000023.1, on the reverse strand, counting down.
CTTGGAAGGGTTGCATACTGTAACCAACAAATTTGATGGTCACATAGTCCAACTATCTTGTGTGGTATTAACCTTATTGTTCTTTTTTCAGAAACGCGGTACTTCCGTTATAGGTAGTTTTTTTGGCCCCGTCATGATTTTATGGTTTAGCGTTTTGGCCTTATTGGGCGTAGGCAGTATTTTGCAAACCCCCAGTATTCTAAAAGCGCTGAGTCCCCACTATGCGGCCATATTTTTTGCACACAATCATTGGAGTGGCTTTCTTACCATGGGCGCTGTCATTTTGGTGGTTACCGGAGCTGAAGCTTTATATGCCGATCTAGGACATTTTGGCAGAAAACCGATTCAATATGCATGGACCTTTTTTGTTTTTCCCGCATTATTGCTCAATTATCTAGGACAAGGCGCTTTGCTGTTGCGTGCACCGGGTGCTATTAGCAACCCATTCTTTTTATTGTCGCCGCATTTTTTCATATTGCCGCTGATTATTTTGGCAACTATGGCCACGGTGATTGCTTCTCAAGCGGTGATTTCAGGTATGTTTTCTGTGAGTTGGCAAGCCATCATGCTTAACTATTTACCGCGTATGAATGTCATTTATACCTCACGATTTCAGATTGGCCAAGTATATGTACCTATAGTCAATATGGTGATGTATGTATTGACTTTATTAACCGTGATATTTTTTCGTACCACGGAAGCTTTATCAGTGGCGTATGGGTTGAGTATTGCCAGCTGCATGTTATTGACCACCTTGTTGATTATTTTTATGGCCCGTTACGATTGGAAATGGAAGCCATTGCATCTCATCTTATTTTTTATGCCGCTGCTGTTTGTAGATTTGATTTTTTTCTCAACCAACGTAGTCAAAATCATCGAGGGCGCATGGTACACCTTGTTGATTTCAATGGCGGTGTTTTATCTGATGTGGGTCTGGCGTACGGGACAGCATGCCAAAGGTGTGCAACAACAGTTTAAAGAAGTTCGTCTGTTGGATTTTTTAAAAGAATGCAGGCAGCATTATCCACAAACGCTACCGGGCACCGCGGTGTATTTAACCCGGTGGGCTGATCGGGTTCCTAAGGCATTAGAAATCCAAGTAGAGCACAACAAGTTTTTGCATGAGAAAAATATCTTTATTAGCATTGGAACGCACAGCAGACCATGGATCTCTTTCCAGAAAAAATATCTCATACAGCAACTAGAGCCTAACACATACCATATTGAAGCGCATTATGGATTTAAAGAAATCCCCGATTTAAATAAGGTAATTCATTGGGCCGAAAAAGAAGGGGTTTTGACAGCGACTGAAGCCTTATCCTTCTTTATGACCCGGGCTACCCCTAGGGCCTCCCTAGACAGAAGCTCTCATACCAACGTATTAACCGGATTTAGCGAGAAGTTGTACTTATTTTTAGCTAATAATGCCTTGCCAGCCACGGAATTTTTTAAATTGCCTGTGCACCGAGTCATTGAAATCGTTTTGCGCTATGATGTTTAATTAGCCTCCTGTTTGGGCTATAATGCTCCTTGGATTTGAAAATGATGGGTACATAGGGGGTAGGGGTGAACGAGCAATTTGAAGACGACGAACAATACACCGCAGAACTATCGCCGGTCATAGATCCTGCCAGCGAGACGCCGATCAGCATTACTTTAATCAACTATACGGCAGACAGCGTGACCGAGCGTAGTGATATCTCCGCTACCGCCTGCCAAAGCTTTTTGAGCGGCGATTCTTTTACCTGGATCCACGTACAAGGCCAGCCGCGCCCGTCAATGATGTTGGAATTTGGCCGTTTATTTAACTTGCATCCTTTGGCCTTAGAAGATGTCATTACCCTGGGTGAGCGCTCTAAAACAGAAACCTATGAAAATCAAATATTGGTCATTTTGGGAATGCCGACGAAACAAGGTACTAAAATTATCAATGAACAAGTGTCTTTATTTTTAGGCCGTAACTTCTTGGTGAGTTTCCACAAGGGCGAAACCGATCCTTTTCGGGCTGTGCGCAGACGCTTGCATCATCCCCAAGCCCCTTTGCGCCATCAAAAACTCGATTATCTGTTGTATGTATTGGTAGACGTCATCATCGATCGATCCTTTCCCATCATCGATGAATTTGATGATGAAATCGAACAAGTAGAGCAGGAATTATTTGGTCCTGAGGGGGTGGAAACGTTTCAAACCTTATATACTATTAAACGCGAATTATTGGTTCTGCGTTTAAAACTACGTCCACAGCGCGAAGCCATACGCGCATTGATACGAGACGATAACGATCTCTTAAGCGAACACACTAAATTGTATTTGCGCGATTGTTATGACCATGTGATTCGTCTTATAGACATCATTGAAATTTACAGAGACATGACTTCGCATATGTTGGATGTACATTTATCTATGGTGAACCAAAAAACATTTGTATCAAACGAAGTACAACGCAAGGCAACCGTGTGGGCTATGTTATTTTCGCCGCTCACGTTTATTACCGGTATTTATGGCATGAATTTTTTAAACATGCCGGAAACTCATTGGACCTATGGTTACATTTATGTGATCTCCGGTATGGTGGCGATAGGCACTGTCTTGGCTATTCTATTTAAGAAACGAAAATGGCTGTAACAACCTGCGATACTTTAATTATCCGTAGACTAGCCTTAAAAACGGCGATAGGCATCTATGGTTACGAAAAAAAGATAAAACAAACTGTGGTTTTAGATTTGGAATTAGACTATGACAGTAGCTCCGCCGCAGTCAGTGACGATCTAAAAGACGCTTGGGATTATAGTGCCTTGGTTGAGGATTTAAGAGTATTGTTAGACACGCTGCAGTGTAATTTGATTGAAGCCTTGGCTGATAGAATCTGCAGCCATATTTTAAGTACCTATCCGTGTAAACGAGTACGTTTAACCTTGGTTAAACCGCATGCTTTAGCGGGTAGTGCTGAGGTAGGATTGGTGGTGGAGCGTTGGGGAAGCGATCACACTGCCTGGTCAATGTAGAGGGTTTCAATATAGATGTATAGGAGGGGATTCGCGAGCCCCGAGAATTAACGTGAATGATTATGAGTATGCGTGCGTAAGGGTTGCAAAATATGCTATCCACCTTAATTTTTTGTAAAATTGAACAATATTAGGTCGTTCATTACCAACCTTACAAAAATTAATATTATCTTTTAAGAAAACCTTAATATTTGTCCAGCTAAAAAGAGGTAAACTATTTAATATATGCTCTACTCATGCGTAGATGTGCGCCTGGGGCGCATTTAAAAAGTGTCAGTGGGTAGAATTTTATATCTTGCTTAGAAATAATACATAAGGATTAAAAAAATGGTAGCAACACCGGGTTCATTTTCAGAAGATTTGTTGGAGGAAGAATCAACAGATGGATCTCTACCTCAGCGGTGTCGTGCTAAAGCTAAAGCAAGCGCCAAAGATATTTTACTTGGAAGTTTAGCGGTCGATAGCGGTCTTCTTTCTGAGAATTCTGATGATGAAGAGCTTGAAAACATCCATCAAGAAGAATCTCAAGCTCAAAGTATGCCAGTGGAAAAAGAAAAAACGGATGCGCTCTCGGAGGATAATTCCGAGCAAGAATCTTTCTTACTGCTTCTTAATGACTTTATTGAACAGGCAGCGCTATCAGAAAAAGTTGAAACAAACCTGCTGCAGAAAGATGCTGGTGATATTGTTATAATTTTAAATGATGAAGATAACTACAAAGACAATCCCAATGAGCTTACTGAAGCTTCTACAATTGATAAAGGAATGAATGTTGAGGTTCCTAGCTCTGACGAATGGACAAACGGAGAAATTGCTCTCGCGGTAGTTGCGGGGACTTTCTTAGCTGGGGGCCTGATAGCTTTATTTATTTTCTGTCCGCCAGCGCTAGCCGTCGCTGTGGTTATAGGGGCTAAAATTGCTGCAGCTACGGGTTTAACTGCTGCAGCTACTGGTTTAATTGCTACAGCCCATGCTGCAACAATCCCAGCTATTGTGGGTACAGTAGCTGTTGCTATAGAAAAGGGGGGAATGGTAATGGACGGGATGAAAGAGGTTAGTTCCTTGCTGTCCAATGCGGCGAAGGGAATTAAGGATGCGTTGTCCTCAATCGCTAATACGAATAAGGAGGCTGAGATAGAGAAGCAGGATCCAAGTTCCGTAACGCCAACGTCAGCTTCTTGACCAAAATAAATGGTTTTACGCCATTATCTCTCTGAGAATAACGGCATTCCAGATGGCAAATCATCCACCAACCGACTCGCACCAATTCTTAGCGTACGCGGGTTTAACCACCCTTGCCCCATAATGGCGCGTGCTAAATAGACATAGGCATGGGCATCGGCAACGGTGCGTATACCACCCGATAACTTTAAACCTACGGCTGGATTTTTGCTTTGTTCAATCAAGGTTAATAGTGCATAGGCTGCTTCTAAGGTAGCGCCTACTTCAACTTTACCGGTGGAAGTTTTAATAAAATCAGCGCCGCTGTCTATGACCATTTGTCCGGCCAAACGAATGAGCGCAGGTTTTTGTAATGCGCCGGATTCAATGATAATTTTTAAGACTTTATTTCCGCAACGCTTACGCACGGCAATTAAAAATTGATTGACTTCATGAAATTGACCGTTAATAAAATCGTGATAAGGTAGTACCACATCGATTTCATCGGCATACAGTGCTATGGCGGAATCCATTTCTTGTAGTACGTTATCTAGTTTAGAATTGCCTTGCGGAAAATTAACCACGGTAGCGATCTTTGTTTTTTTATCGGCTAGCTTATCCTTAACACGGGCAATATAATACGGATAAACACACACGGCAGCTACATCTTTAGCCTTAGTGCATAATTCATCTATAGCACTATCGTCTTTTTCACCTAGGTAAGTTAAATCGATCAAACCGCGCAATAGCGCCACCAGTTCGGGTTCTAAAGCTGCAGCACGTGCGGCTCCAATCGCAGTTGCAATCTCTTGCATATTGTTCATTAGGCTAATTTCCGAGTAAAACCAAGAATAAGTTTTAGCATGATTTTTGCAGCTTCTTGCCCGTGATGTAAAGTGTTTTCGTGGGTCAAGGCTTCTTTATCCATTCCTGCTGCTAAATTAGTGATGGCCGAGACTACCGCTACGCGTAGACCACAATGACGCGCCACAATGACTTCGGGTACGGTAGACATGCCGACGGCATCTGCGCCCAATAGCCTAAAAGCACGGATTTCGGCGGGCGTCTCAAACATTGGGCCTAAAGCAGAGATATAAACACCCTGTGCCAAATGTATATCTAAATCTTTAGCAACCGTAGCGAGTATGCCGCGGAGTTCTGGGTCATACGCGCCTTCCATGCCAAAAAAGCGCGGGCCGAAGGCTTCATCATTGGGACCAATCAAAGGATTTTGCCCTTGAAAATTGATGTGATCCGTTATCATCATCAGATTTCCGGCAGGAACGTCTTGGTGTAAGGAGCCTGCTGCATTGGTGAGAAATAGGATCTCCACACCCAATAATTTTAAAGTGCGTATATAGGTTTTAACGGCTTCATTGTTAAAACCTTCATAATAGTGTTTGCGTCCTTGTAGACAAACCGTGGGCACGCCATTCAGATAACCCAAAGACAATATGCCCGCATGACCGCTGATAGTTGTTTGTATGAACCCCGGAATGTCGCCATAGGGAATGGTGGTAACATCTTCTAGGCTTGCTGCAATTTCACTTAAGCCAGAGCCTAAGATCAAGCCTAGCCTAGGGGTAAAATTGGGTTTTTGTTTTTGAATAAAGGTTTTAGCATTCAAAGTGGTTTCAGTCATGAGCTTGCTCCAAATTGTGTGGGCCGAATGAATAGGGTAATAATTCGCCTAAGGTGAAAGTGGCTCGATGACCTTTGTCATCCCCTATGTGAATGAGCACATCGTCGTTAGCAAATTCACGTATACGTTGTCTACAAGCGCCGCAGGGTGTGCATAAAGCATTGCCTAGACCGATTATAAAAATTTCAGCGATTTTTTTTTCGCCTTCTTTCACCATGTGGCTTATAGCGACTGCCTCAGAACACAAGGATAAGGGATAGGCGGCATTTTCTATGTTCACACCGGTATAATATTTCCCTGTAACGGTTTTGATGCAACAGCTGACGGGGAAACGAGAATAAGGGGAATAAGAATGGCTTAATGCCAAATGCGCTTTTTCAAAAAGGGTAGGGTCTAAGGAAGTCATAAATCACCTTAATAATATTTTCAGAATGGATTGTGGGTAAAAGGGAAGCCAGCACTGCACCAAGCCTTACTGCCACCTGTCAAAGATTTAACGTTGGTATAGCCCATGCGTTGCAAATTTTCTGCCGCCAATAGTGAACGTACGCCCCCGCTGCAATATAGGATGATCGGGGCTGCTAGGTCGGGAATGGCGGCCCCTATTTGTATTTCTATCATGCTGCGCGCCAGATGAAGCGCTCCAGGAATATGCGCTTGTTGCCATTCGTTTTGCTCGCGTATATCCACCAAGACTGCTTGGCCTGCTTCTACGGCTTTTACCGCATCTGCACAAAGAATTTCCACTACGGTTTTACGCAAGCTGGATAAAAAAAAATCGAATGGGCTCATGTTGATATTGTTCCCTGGTCACAATAAAACTATTTTAACATAGTGCTGAGAATAGTGCTATGTGCTGGCCTTAGTATAAAAGCAGGACAAAGTACTTTTTAAGTAAGAAGTTGCTTTTAATGACAGTGTAATTTTAAACTGATACAATGCGGCGAGATTTTGGCGAGCGCGTTATTTATAATTTAATAAATGTTAGAGAAGAAGGTATTATGATGTTTACTTTAAATGTGCTTCATGCAGCTCAACAGGAAGAACGGAACATAAAATTTGTAAAAATACAGCTTAAGGACTATTTGTCAGGAAATTATACACTTTCCGCTATCCTCCAATGGAGGGAGGTAAAAAAGATTTTAGGTGAAGTCCTCTTAGAAGAAAGTTGGTTTAATACCTCTGACGAATATACCATTTATGTCACTAGAGACATATACCCCCTATGGGAGAGCATATTTAAAGGTCGGGAGTTTGTGGCCGTTTCTGCTAATGAATTAGAAAGCAGGTTAAGAACTAATCTATTTCCTGAAAATTCTCAAATTAAACAAAAACAACAACAAGAAAAATATGAAGTCTGTGAAAGGGGGCTCCAAGAACACTATGCTTTTTTTAACAACAAGAAAATCGAGTTATGTCAGCTGTGCGAAAAACTGAATAAAGCCAATGTACTGAATGAAAAGTTTGCTTTCTACCCCCTAATTGCTTCTGAACATATACCACATCTACGTCTGGGCCAGAAAGTGGATGAAATTAAGGCAGATACTTCTATTTCTCTATTGCAGGACTACGGGCTTGATGTAAGTAAATGTTCAGAGGGCGATGCTTTTATAGTGGTAGTGAAGGGCGTGAGAAATGAACAGAAATTTCAAGCGATTGTAGATGATTGTGCCGATCAAAAGGGTTGCTGTGTAATGATGTAACGATAGCGCGTGCCCATAAAGATGGGAAAATTTTTGCATCTACGTATAGATTGCAACGAAAGCGAACAAGAGAAGGAATGAATAAACTCTAATTTAACAATTAACACTTTTGCAGAATAACTCCATAAATACCATTCAGTTATAGGCATAAATTTTTTCAAATAATTCACCATAGGGAAAGATAGAGTGTAGCTTTATAAAGGTTATGGAAAATAATTGCTTTATTTATGTACTTGAGAGTACAACATTCCCCATTGCATTCTGACCAAATTTAGATCAAAGATTCAGCATAAAACTTTTTCTATCCTCAAAAAAAGATCCTCATTGGGCGTATAATCAATTTA
>JAJXVQ010000156.1 GCA_021782065.1 Pseudomonadota bacterium | reverse complement strand
ATGACACGCACGAAAGCTCCGGCTACTGCATACAGCGCAATAAAATGTACGATCATGAGGCCCCCAGCCCACGTAACAATACGCCTACACCATAAGCCAGCACAGCTGCTACAGAACCTATAGCCAAGGTTGCCAAAGCAGATTTATACATGGGTTCAATGGAAACTAAGCTTTTCAGCGCACCCACCACTAGAAAAACGATGCCTACAGATATCGTTGACCAAAGAAATGGATTAGACACAGCAAATAAAAATGGCACTAAGGGGCACAAACCGCACAGCATAAAGGATAAAAAGGTTGCCCAAGCGGATTTCCAAGGAGAACGTAATACAGGGCTTAGTCCATATTCCTCTTGCATCATTGTTTCCACCCAGCGATCTTCATCGGCAGTGATCAATTCTACTGTTTTGTCTAAAGCGATACCAGAAAACCCTTTTTGCTTATAGATTTGTCGAACTTCTTCTGCTTCTCCTTCTGGAATACGTCTGACTTGTTTTCGTTCATAGCGTTCATAGAAATCATATTCATCTTTTTCTGAACGTGTCCCCAGATAATTTGCTGCCGCCATGGAAAAACCATCGGCAATTACATTGGCAAAGCCTAAGATAAGAATAACACTGGTTGCTAAATGCGCGCCTTTCACACCAGAGATTATGGCAAAGGTCGTCACAGCACCATCTATACCCCCATAAATCCAATCGCGTAAATAATTACGCTTTGGTTTTATCGATAAACGCTTTTCAATATCTTCTGCTTGATGGCTGTGCTCTATATTTTTTTTTATCATCGTTTTCCTGCCCGAATTAATCCACCTAGCCCCGCTTCATCCAACATTTTTTCAACTTCCATGCGGATCAGGGCGGCATCATTAAACACTAATACGCGTTGCACTAACGCCTTAGCGTGTTCATAGGATATAGTACGTATAATCCACTTAATACGCAACAAAATACCTGCATTCATACTCAATTGGTCAAAACCCAGGCCTAATAATAATACCGCAGTCACTGCATCGCTGGCAATCTCACCACATAAACTAATTGGTTTATGGCAAGCATGCGCTTTTTCTACTGCATGAGACAAAGTCCGCAATACAGCAGGATGTAAACTATCAAAGCGGTCGCACACACGTGCATTATTTCTATCTATGGCCAAAATATATTGCACGAGATCGTTAGATCCTACGGAAAAGAAATCGACTCGTTCGGCCATTGCTTCTATTTGATAAATGGCTGCTGGCACTTCCAACATCACCCCTACTTTAGGCGCTACAATCTTAAATCCTTGTGCAGTAACATCTTCATGAGCACGTCGCAATAACTGTAAGGCCTCATCGACTTCTTCTACACTGGTAACCATGGGCAACATAATTTGTAAATTATCCAAACCCTCACTGGCGCTTAACAGCGCACGCAATTGCATCAAAAAAATATCCGGGTGATCCAGCGTAAAACGAACACCGCGCCACCCTAGAAAAGGATTCTCTTCGTGTATGGGTAAATAAGGTAACGGTTTATCGCCACCTATATCCAAGGTACGCATTGTCACTGGCCGTGGAGAAAAAGCCCGTAATATTTTTCCATATAAATTTCGTTGCTCAGTTTCAGTAGGAAATTGCGCTTTATTCATAAAAGACATTTCAGTACGAAACAAGCCCACCCCTGAGGCCGCTACCGTTAAAGCTAAGGCCGTATCTGTTTCTAAACCCGCATTTAATAATAAGGGCACCTCGTGCCCATCCGATGTTTGACAAGGTAAGGACCGTAGTGCTTGCAACTCTTTATCCAATTCTTTTTCTTCTGCAATCCACAGTGTATACTTTTGCAATAATTTAGGGGAAGGGTCTACATATAAGCAACCATGATAACCATCTATCACCACCAGTTTGCCATCTAACTCAGTTACCGCTAAACCAGCTGCACTCATGATGGTCGGTATGTTGAGTGCTCGTGCTAGAATAGCCACATGTGAATTCCCCGAGCCACTGTAAGATACCACGCCACACAACAACCCTACGGGTACATTGGCTATGTCTGCCGCCGTTAATTTTTCACCGATTAAAATGGTTTTTTGCGGATAATCTAATGGCTCTTTCTTCTTTTCTTGTAAATGATATAAAATTCGTTGTCCCAAAGCCAAGATATCTTCAGCACGTTCTTTTAAATAATGATCCGTCATGGAGGCAAATTGCATCATATGTGTTTTGATCACGCGTCTTAATGCACCTTCAGCCCACTGCCCTTTTTCAATCTCAGTACAAATCCCTACTTTTAAATCCGTGCTATTTAAAATTTGTAAGTAAGCAGAGAAAAGAACTTGCTCTTCTTTAGGCAAAGTGGATGCTAAGCGTTGTTGCAATTGCGTGATATCTGAGCGTGCCGCATCCAAAGCAATCGTAAATCGTTTTATCTCAGCATCCACATCCGTAATGTGACGTTCGGGAATGGCATCTAAATCCGCAATAGGATAGATGATCTTAGCTTCACCTATGGCCACACCCGCCACTGCAGGAATTCCCTGCAAACATGTGCTTTCTAAAGGCGTTACTTCTGCATGAAAAATAAAACCCATATCTTTAGCATGCATGACTGTTCCAGCTATCTGCGCCGCTAAAGTCACTAAAAAAGCTTCTTCATCTTCACTGAAAATACGGTGATTGGCTTCTTCTACGGCAATCACCCCCAACACTTGGCGATGATAGACTATAGGCACACCTAAAAAAGCAAGCTTATTGTTTTCTTCAGGCACCGTTAAATTTAAATGTGCTACCGGTGCCACACGTTCGGTGACTAAACCCAATAAGCCATCGTCCAATGCGACAGATTGCGACGGTATA
>JAJXVQ010000155.1 GCA_021782065.1 Pseudomonadota bacterium | reverse complement strand
TCATAACAACATTGAATATACACATTTTTACGCTTGGCAAGATCATATAGAGAAAAACGTAGGTTTAGTGCCTATAGTGGTGGAACAAACGGCGCGCGGTGAAAGAGCCTATGATATCTATTCCCGTTTGTTGCAAGAGCGAATCATTTTCTTAGTAGGCCAAATTGAAGATTACATGGCTAACCTAATTACAGCACAATTGATTTTTCTGGAATCAGTGAATCCAGATAAAGATATTGCTCTGTACATCAATTCTCCCGGGGGCGTGGTCACGGCGGGTTTGGCTATGTACGATACCATGCAGTTTATTAAGCCGGATGTGAGTACCTTGTGCATAGGGCAAGCGGCCAGTATGGGCTCTTTATTACTATGCGCGGGTGCTGCGAAGAAGCGTTATTGTTTACCCAACGCTCGAGTTATGATCCACCAAGTTTTAGGGGGTTATCAAGGCCAGGCTACGGATATAGAAATCCACGCCCGTGAAACCTTGTTCTTGCGTGGTCGCCTAGATAGTATCTTAGCGCATCATACCGGTAGAACGGCTGAAGAAATTCATAGAGATACTGAACGCGATAACTTCATGTCAGCCGAGCGGGCGCTAGAATATGGTCTAATCGATGAGATATTCCATAAACGTCGTACTACGACAGAGCCAGCCCTTGAAAAATAGGTGTAACGCCTTCATCTTAGAGAAATGGGCGTACGCTAGCCGTTTCATTTTATATCATAAATCTTTTATGTTTAAAATGTTTTTTAACAAGAACAAAGTTATTTTTGTAATTGTTAGCGCGGAAGCCTAGTAAATACGGTTTATAGCGTATACTTTTAGTGTGAGGTGGGGTGTACACCTGACCAGGTGATACTTAAAACACGATGAGGAGCGGATAATGGTTAATAAAAAAGATAATGATGATCATGATGAAGACGGTACCTTGTTTTGCTCTTTCTGCGGTAAGAGCCAACATGAAGTACGCAAGTTAATTGCAGGTCCTTCGGTTTTTGTATGCGATGAATGCGTAGAATTATGCAATGATATTATACGTGAAGAATTACAACAAGAAGAAAGCGTCGATAACGACGGCTATCTACCGGTTCCTTCAGAAATTCATGAAATCTTAAATCAATACGTTATAGGCCAGGAACATGCCAAAAAAGTGTTGGCTGTAGCGGTGTACAATCACTATAAAAAATTATTTTATCCACAATCTACGGGCACAATAGACAATGAAGTAGAATTGGGTAAAAGTAATATCTTACTGATCGGCCCTACCGGTAGCGGTAAAACCTTATTGGCTGAAACCTTGGCGCGCATTTTGAATGTGCCTTTCACTATCGCCGATGCGACTACTTTAACCGAAGCAGGTTATGTAGGCGAAGATGTAGAGAACATCATTCAAAAATTACTGCAAAAATGTGATTATGACATAGAGCGAGCACAAAGCGGTATAGTCTATATAGATGAAATCGATAAAATTTCTAGAAAAACAGATAGTCCTTCTTTGACGAGAGATGTGTCCGGTGAAGGCGTGCAACAGGCCTTGTTAAAATTAATTGAAGGTACTGTAGCCTCGGTCCCTCCACAAGGTGGACGTAAACATCCTCAGCAAGAATTTTTGCAAGTGGATACCAGCAATATTTTATTTATTTGCGGTGGGGCATTCTCAGGCTTGGAAAAAATCATCCAAGATAGAACGTCTAAATCCAGCATAGGTTTTTCTGCCAATATACGCAGTGAAACCGATGAGAAACAAAATATAGGTAGTATTCTGGAAAAAGTGGAACCTGAAGATTTAATTCGGTTTGGTTTGATTCCTGAATTTGTAGGTAGGTTGCCAGTAGTGGCTACTTTAGAACAATTGAATGAAGAATCTTTAATAGCGATCTTAAAAGACCCCAAAAATTCTTTGACTAAGCAATACAAACGTCTGTTTGATATGGAAAATGTAGAGTTAGAATTTAGACCTGAAGCCTTACACGCTGTGGCCAAAAAAGCCTTAGAACGTAAAACGGGTGCCAGAGGGTTGCGTTCCATTCTAGAACACGTATTGCTGAATGTGATGTATGAGCTACCAGGGTTAGAAAATGTGTCTAAGGTCGTGGTGGATGAAAACGCTATTTTAGGTAAAAATGATCCATTGATTGTTTATCAACAAGCCGATGCGGCGACTATTACTGAACCCAAGAAACTGAAAAAACCTAAGGCACCGGTGCAACGCAAAGCAGCTGAATAACCAAAGGATAAAAAAATGTCAGATTCAATCTTGCATCCTGAAGAAAAACTGGTAATGCCAGCGCTGGCATTACGGGATGTAGTCATTTTTCCGCATATGGTATTGCCTCTATTTGTAGGTCGAGAAAAATCTATTGCTGCCTTAGAATCGGCAGCCCAAGGCGATAAGTGGATTTTTATGACGGCACAAAAAGATTCAGACAAAGATGATCCTCCCAGCGAGGATTTGTATGAATTGGGCTGTGTAGGCCGTGTATTGCAAGTATTGAAATTGCCTGATGGTACAGTGAAGGTATTAGTAGAAGGATTGCAACGGGGTAAAGCATTAAACTATGTTGCTGAAGATCCTTTCTATCAAGCCAAAGTGGAAGTATTGGCCGATCTACCATTGTCAGAACGTGAAAATGAAGTTTTAAGCCACCTCATTTTATCCGAATTTGAACAATACCTTAAGAATAATCGAAAATTACCCGCAGAAATCTTGTCTTCCTTGATGGGTATAGACGATGCTTCGCGTTTGGCCGACAGCGTTATTGCGCATTTGCCGTTGAAGCTTACTGTAAAGCAACACCTATTAGAAATACTGGATGTTTCCAAAAGAGTAGAAGA
>JAJXVQ010000154.1 GCA_021782065.1 Pseudomonadota bacterium | reverse complement strand
GGCAGAGCATTTTGTATAAATACGGTTTTGCCATTTAAATTGGCGACGCCGCGGCCTTCGTGGCTTAAGTGACGAATGGTTGCTGTTTCTAATGCTAAGTTATTCATAGTGTAGTGTATTCCAGGCCTAAATAAGTTTGAAAGGGTGTGTGTAACATATACGCACCCTAACTGTTTTTAAATACAGGCCGTTAAGAGTCAATAAGCTGATTATCGCTTATAGCGGCAGTAATGTCACGAACCCAGCCATGTATTCTATATTTATGCACAATGCATTAACCTTATTTATCCCCTTTGACCAAAAAAGTCACAGAATTAATAATATAAGCTTGACATTATATAACTTTTAACCTATATTTAAAGGGGAGAGTCACTGATGTGGCATGTTGTAACCGTTTGAGTGAGGTGTACTATGGCAAAACCATTAACAGAATTGACAAATAAATTATCCAAAAAGGTAAATGCTACGGCAAGTGTTAAGGCAGCAGAAATGCTAACTGAAATGGATTTAGCAAAAATTAGAAAATCACGATCCATCACTCAAAATAAGTTAGCAAAGATTCTGCACGTTACTCAACCTAGTATTGCGCAAATAGAGAATCGCGGAGATACTTATATTTCAACCCTGAAAAACTATATACATGCACTGGGTGGTGAATTAGAATTAATAGCTATATTTCCAGATGGTACAAAAATAAATATTCATCAATAGCTTTTGCCGGTTCACCTTTCCCGCTAAGATTCTGTCGTACGCCAATGTTCGCTAAATTCGTTAAAATGAGGTTTGTTCTCTTGTTTTAAGTAGTGCCGCAATTCATCGCAAGCTTGTTGATATGCTTCTGCAGTGATATGGCCGCGTATTTGCTCAAAACGCAAATAAACCAAATAGGTGTTTAATACATCCGTTTCGCAATAATTGCGTATGGCATTCAATTTGCCTTCTTGATACGCCGACCATACTTGATCGCCAGCCATGCCCATTTTGCCGGGGTAACCCAATAAAGTGGCGATGCGATCTAAAGGTGCATACGCTTTGTTTTGATAAGCTGCTAATACGTCCATGAGATCTAAATGTCGTTGATGAAAACGACTCAAATAATTATTCCAGCGAAATTGACTGTCGTTGTCGCCGGTTTCCCAGTAACGGGGTGCAGCAACGCCATGCAATAAGGCTCGATAATGCAATACGGGCAGATCAAAGCCACTGCCATTCCAACTGACCAAAGTAGGCGAGTAGCGTTCAATGCCATCAAAAAAGCGCGTGATCAACTCTTTTTCATCGGCATCTTCTTGTCCTAAAGACCAGACCTTAACACCTTGCGGCGTTTTTAATACGGCAGAGATAACGATGATCTTTTGCAAATAATGGGCCAGAAAATCGCGACCATTTTGCTCGCGGGCGCCCGCAAACAAGGCGTTGGCGGCATCGCTATCGCTCCATTCCGGACTATCATGCAAGCGACGTGAAGCATCGCAGTCGGGAATGGTCTCAATGTCGAACACAAAAATGTTCATGGCAGCTATTTCTCTCTTTTCAACAAAAGCCTATATTGCGCATATTTTGTTCTTTTTTTAAAAAATTGACGGCAGAGCTGCATTCTAGCAAAATAGGCCCTATATTAGCTATAACTTGGGGTGATTATGCACAACTTTCTAGATTTTGAACGACCTATTGCCGAATTAGAAGCGAAAATTGAAGAATTAGCGCGTATGGGCGACGATGTGTCAGTCAATATCAGTGGCGAACTGCGGCGTTTGCAGTCCAAAAGCCGGGAACTCACCATGCAGATCTTTTCCGACTTAACGCCCTGGCAAATCACACAATTGGCGCGTCATCCCTTAAGACCCCATACTTTGGATTATGTAAGCCGTATCTTTACCGATTTTGATGAATTGCATGGCGACAGACATTATGTAGACGATAAAGCCATTGTAGGCGGACTCGCTTTTTTAGAAGGTCGTCCCGTGATGGTCATAGGCCATGAAAAAGGCCGCAAAACCAAAGAAAAGGTAGAGCGTAATTTTGGTATGCCGCAGCCAGAAGGCTATCGCAAGGCCTTACGTTTGATGCATTTGGCTGAAGATTTCAATTTACCCGTGTTGACCTTCATCGATACGGCGGGCGCTTATCCCGGTATTGCTGCCGAAGAGCATAATCAAAGTGAAGCCATTGCGCGCAACTTGTATGAATTGGCGGGCTTAAAAACTCCAGTGATTTGTACGGTCATAGGCGAAGGCGGTTCCGGCGGTGCCTTGGCTTTAGGCGTAGGCGATTATGTGATGATGTTGCAATACAGCATTTATTCGGTGATCTCGCCCGAAGGTTGTGCTTCTATTTTGTGGAAGAGTGCCGAAAAAGCCTCTGAGGCAGCAGGCGCACTCAAACTCAATGCCGAGAGCTTGTTAAAACAACATTTAATCGACAAAGTATTGCCAGAACCCTTGGGTGGTTCGCATAGGCAACTCGATGAAATGGCGCAGCATTTAAAAACGGAACTCATTTTACAATTAGACCGTTTGTCTAACAAACCTATAGAACAGTTGTTATCAGAACGCTATGAACGCTTAATGTCGTATGGCCAACGTGTTATTCAGTAGCGAGGCCTTTTTAGCACCCTTAAAAGATAGGGCCATTCACCGTTGGTGCGTGGCTTTGAGCGGTGGTGTGGATTCAGTCGCTTTATTGCATTTCCTGCGTCATACACTCAAAACGTCTTTACCCATTATTGCGGTACATGTTAATCATCATTTGCAACTTGAGGCTGACGCTTGGCAAGCATTTTGTGCCGATCTATGTCGTCGTTGGGATGTACCTCAATCTCTTGCTCCTGTTCAATCTCCTAAAGGCGGAAGTA
>JAJXVQ010000153.1 GCA_021782065.1 Pseudomonadota bacterium | reverse complement strand
AGGAATTAATTATGGCTGGTCATAGTAAATGGGCGAATATTAAACATAGAAAATCTAAAGAAGATGCGAGAAAAGCTAAAGTATTTACCAAACTTATCCGTGAATTGACCATTGCCGCACGCATGGGTGGCGGCGATGTCAATAGCAATCCGCGCTTGCGTTTAGCAATGGATAAAGCTTTTTCGCAAAATATGCCTAAAGATACCATACAAAGAGCGGTTAAACGCGGCTGTGGTACAGAAGATACGGATAACTTAGAAGAAATCTTTTATGAAGGTTATGGCCCTAATGGGGTTGCCGTTATGGTAGAATGCTTAAGCGATAATCGTAATCGTACCGTGTCGAATGTACGTCATGCGTTTTCTAAATGCGGCGGCAATCTGGGCACAGACGGTTCGGTAGCTTATCTATTTAATAAGCTGGGGCTTATCGTGTTTGCTAAAGACAGCGATGAAGACGCTATCATGGGGCTAGCTTTGGAAGCTGGAGCAGTAGACGTTACGATAGATAATGAAGGCAATATACAAGTATTCACTGAGCCTGAACATTTTTTAAATATAAAAGAATTGTTTGCTAAGAAAGGGTTTAACTCGGAAGCAGCGGAAGTATCTATGATACCCAGCGTCGAAGTCACTTTAGATCGCGATGATGCTGAAAAAATGATTCGGCTCTTGGATATGTTAGAGGAATTGGATGATGTGCAAGAAGTGTATTCGAATGCCAACATTCCAGAAGATGTTTTGTCTCAATTAGACTAATAGCAGTTGATTTTTAGGCTTTAAGCCTAAGAAACAAATGTGAAGAGTAAGGATAATTTTTTTGACATTGCGCATAGTCGGTATTGATCCAGGCTCACGCGTCACCGGTTACGGTGTCATTGAATGCACGTCTAATCAATACCATTATTTAGGCAGCGGTTGTATACGCACAGTGGCTGACGATTGGGTAATGCGCTTACAGCAAATTTATCAGGGTGTGCGCGAAATTATCGCGCAATACCAACCCAATGAATTTGCTATTGAACAAGTTTTTATGCATAAAAATGCAAGCTCGGCCTTAAAATTAGGGCAAGCGCGAGGTGCTGCTATAGTAGCGGTAAATTTGCCAGTGCATGAATATGCGGCGAGACAAATTAAACAAGCGATAGTCGGTTATGGTGCTGCTGAAAAAATACAGGTGCAGCATATGGTAAAACAAGTATTGAGCATACAAGGCAAAATCGCCAGCGATGCTGCGGATGCCTTAGCCATTGCCATCTGCCATGCGAATCATCGCGAATGGAAATTAAGGAAACTATAGTCGCATTCTCGACCGAAGGTCGGGGATCCCGTTATAATTAGGATGGTTACAATGATAGGTCGTTTACGTGGGATTTTGCTGGAAGTAAAAGCACCGGACATTTTAATCGATGTACACGGCGTGGCTTACGACGTCAAAGCACCATTGTCCACTTGCTATAGATTGCCCGAAGTAGGGCAGGAAATCATTTTATTAACTCATTTAGCTGTGCGGGAAGATGCGCATACTTTGTTTGGTTTTATAGACAAGCATGAACGAGCCTTGTTTCGCAGCTTGATTAAGGTGAATGGCATAGGTCCTAAATTAGCTTTAACCATTTTATCCAGCATCGACAGCCACGATTTTGTCAACGCCATACGCAATGACGATTTAACTCGTTTGGTACGTCTTCCCGGCATAGGTAAAAAAACAGGAGAGCGTTTGTTAATTGAAATGGCCGATAAATTAGACGAATGGGAAATGGACTTGGCACAGCAACTTCCATTGAGTGATAATAAGCCTAGAGCGGTCATAGACGAAGCGCAAGCGGCATTGGTTTCTTTGGGCTTTAAACCGCAAGAAGCGATGAAAATATTAAAGCAAATTCCAGTAGAAGGGTTGAGTGCCGAGGAAGTATTACGTAAGGCCTTACAGGCATTGTCGTAATTGAATAGTACAAATAGGAAAAGAAATGTTAGACCAAGATCGTTTTATCACGGCCAGTCAAAAAAGCGAGGATGTGCGTTTTGACCGCGCCATAAGACCGCGTTATTTAAAAGATTACACCGGCCAAGAAGCGGTAAAATCGCAATTGTCTATCTTCATCGATGCGGCTAAAAAAAGGCAAGAAGCTTTAGATCACGTCCTTATTTTCGGGCCACCTGGCTTGGGTAAAACGACTTTAGCCCATATCATCGCCTGTGAAATGGGCGCTGAATTAAGACAAACTTCTGGGCCAGTCCTAGAAAAAGCAGGGGATCTAGCCGCGTTGCTCACTAACCTGAAAGCAAATGATGTATTGTTCATCGATGAAATCCATCGTTTAAGTGCTACCGTCGAAGAAATTTTATATCCAGCCATGGAAGATTATCAGTTAGACTTAATGATCGGCGAAGGCCCAGCGGCGCGTTCTATTAAACTAGACTTACCGCCGTTTACTTTAGTGGGCGCAACCACTCGTGCGGGTTTATTAACTTCACCATTACGCGATCGTTTTGGTATAGTGAATCGCTTACAATTTTATTCCCCTACAGAACTCACCGATATTTTATTGCGTTCAGCGCACATATTGAATGTTTCCTTAGAACCCGCTGCCGCCAGTGAAATTGCAAAACGTTCACGCGGCACCCCACGTATTGCCAATCGCTTATTGCGTCGTGCGCGCGATTATGCCGAAGTACGTGGCGATGGCATGATAACTCAACTCATTGCCAATGAAGCTTTGCATTTATTAGAAGTGGATAAAAAAGGTTTTGATGTGTTAGATCGCAGATTTTTATCGGATCTATTGCATAAATTCAATGGCGGCCCGGTGGGTTTAGATACTCTAGCGGCGTCTTTAAGCGAAGAAAAAAGTACCATAGAA
>JAJXVQ010000152.1 GCA_021782065.1 Pseudomonadota bacterium | reverse complement strand
ATCGGCGTTGTTATCATCTTGCATCCTTAAAATTTGTTAGATCTTATGGACAAAATATAACAAATGCCGATCTCTTCTTCAATTATTTCAAACTCTTACATCTTTTCCTTATCCCGAGCTGAGGTTAGAAAAGTTTGGATATAAGCTTCTCGCCACAATACGCTGGAGGCGTCATCCGCGGCCAGATACGATCGCGGGAAACCGCCTCTAAACCACAATCGATCTAGATTATGCGTTTCAGGATATGAAAAAGGCGTAATTTCTATATAGCCTATACGTCCCGCCAAGGTCTCAGAGGATTGGCGGATCAATTCAGCCGAGGCGCTACCTAAAATTAAAAATTGTTTCTGTGCGCTAGGTTCATCCACTAAAACACGTAGGGTTTGAAAAAGTTCGGGTAACCGTTGTACCTCATCAATTACTATCAAACCACTCAAATCTTTAAATGCCAACTTGGATTCGGTCAAACGCGATAAATCGTTTATATCTTCTAAATCGAAATAATGATGAGCATGGAAATTGGGTGCAAATTGTGCCAGATAATCCCTGGCCAAGGTTGTTTTCCCGCATTGCCTAGGTCCTAATAAAGCCACTATAGAAAAAACCTTAGAAGCCTGGACTATTTGTTGCAGATACACCGTTCTTTGCATAGAATACCTTGAAAATTGGAAGCCAGGCTTCCAATTTTCAAGGTATTTTGGCAAAAAGCTACAATTGACAACTCGTTCCCTCCACGCTAGTATCACAACCTAAGCCGAGGTGGTGAAATTGGTAGACACGCAAGTTTCAGGTACTTGTGGGGGAAACCCTGTGGAGGTTCGAGTCCTCTCCTCGGCACCATTGGCAAGTAGCACTTTTTCGCCGCAAAATCCCCGCTAGCGATACCTCAATGTGGGCTCCACAGTGCCTGCACATAGAGAAAATATTTATCAATTCTATAAATTAACCCTAATAAATCAGCGCATTATAACCGTATTTAACATATTAAGTGAGCTCACTCAATATGTTAGATTTAGCCTTGCTAAATTTTTAAGCATCATTTATAATATTGAGTATACTCACTCAATAAGGTAAATTATGGCATTTGAACGTTCCCAAGCCCAAATTTTAGGCCAATGGTTAGCTGAACCGCCAGATCGGATTATTATCGTTGCGGGCCCACGCCGTGTGGGTAAAAGCTATATGGTAAACCAATTATTAAAAAAATATCCCCTTGATGCTTACCATTTCGTCGCGGTTGACGATCCAAATGCAATGGATCTGAATATAGATTTGCTCAATGATGCAACAGCTCATCGTCTAGGCATAACCCCCACTGCCGCGTGGCTAACTGAAATATGGAAAAAGGCTCGCATCAAAGCCCAAGAACTATCATTAAAACAGCCTAACCCTTTTGTGCTGGTTATTGATGAAATTCAGAAAATTCCGCAGTGGTCGGAGGTGGTTAAAGGGCTTTGGGATTCTGACAGGCGTACTAACTTGCGTATGCATGTCGTGTTGCTAGGGTCTTCGCCTTGGCTGATGCAAAAGGGTCTCACAGAAAGCTTACTGGGACGTTATGAACAAATTCATATGACCCACTGGTCCTATCAAGAAATGCAGACAGCCTTTGATCTTAACTTAAATGAATACGTCTATTTTGGAGGCTATCCAGGCCCTATTAGTAGAATGCAGGATGAGTCTCGCTGGAAAAATGAAATCAGAAACGCCTATATTGAGCCTTATATACACAGCGATATATTGCAGATGGCTAGAATCCATAAACCAGTATTATTGGAGAACCTATTTAAGTTGGGCACCGCTTTTTCCGGGCAGATCCTAGCGTACGATAAAATGCTAGGACAACTACATGATGCTGGTAATACGACAACGCTTGCGGGCTATCAGCAACTTTTATCTAAAGCAGAGTTGCTGGCAGGATTGATGAATTATACCCCACAAGAAATTGGCAGACGCAAGTCACCGCCTAAATGGCAAGTCTATAATACCGCATTTATATCGGCGCTTTCGGATTATTCTTTCACTGAGGCACAGGCAGACAGAACGTATTGGGGCCGGCTGATTGAAAGTACCGTAGGTGCTCATTTGATCAATACGATCTCTTCAGAAGATCGATTATTTTATTGGCGGGAAGGCAAAGATAATCAAAGTCCCGAAGTTGATTTTATTTTATTAAGCAAAGATAAACTTCTTGCTCTAGAAATTAAAAGTGGACCACAAAAATTTCCAGGGGGACTCCATGCATTTATGAGGAAATACCCCAAAGCAAAAGCAGTTTATATAGGAGATGGTGGTATTAGCATCGCGGAATTCTTGAGCCAAGCGGCCAGCATCTGGGTAAAGGAATGGTCGCAATGATTGAGCTAAATCGGCAAGTCCGTGATATAAGCGATACAAAAGAACAGCGATTGAATAACGAAACGCTTCCTATTGAGGCTTTTCGCGACAATCCTGCTTGGGTATTGCTGGGCGAACCCGGTGCGGGCAAAACGACTGTATTGAAGCAAGAAGAAAAAGCGCTGACGGCAGAGGGGCAATATATTTCTATTGCAACATTTATTGAAGCCAACGCCACCCTATATCCTAAGTGGCACGGCAAAACACTTTTTCTGGATGGTTTAGACGAAATTCAAGAAGATCCTAATCGCCTCATGGAAAAAATAAAAGCGCAACTTATGCGTTTGGCTAATCCGCCATTCCGCTTAGCTTGTAGGGCTGCAAATTGGTATGGATCCTGCATTAAAAAAAATTTAACAGAACTATATCCTGATCTGATTGTATTAGAATTGGCCTCATTATCCGAAAGCGAGGTCCTGCGACTATTAAAAGAATCAGATCAAGATCCTGACAAATTTATAGAACG
>JAJXVQ010000151.1 GCA_021782065.1 Pseudomonadota bacterium | reverse complement strand
ACTGCCTATAGCGCCACTGCCTTGCAGGGCTCGGCCTAGAATAATGCCTCCTATAGAATCCGACAAAGTGGCAACAATACTGCCGATGGCAAACAGTATTAGGCCAAAAGTGATAATGCGCTTGCGACCAAATCGATCGGACAGTAGCCCGAAGGGCAGTTGTAACAAGGCTTGAGTTAAGCCGTAGATGCCTAAGGCAATACCTATATTACTGGCCGTAGCACCTGGCAAATGCAGTGCGTATACGCTGAAAGTAGGTAAAATCATGAACAAGCCCAATAAGCGTGTGGCAAAGATTCCGCCTAAGGCTACGGTTGCACGGCGTTCGTTGGGGGTCATTGCGTATATTTTGCTCATCTTGTATTCTTGCTTCGCTCACAGTAGGATGTTGTCCGGTGCGCCATTATAGCAAAAGCAGAGCAGAAAGAGGAATAATAATGAATTCTATCGTAATACGTGGTGCTAGAACCCATAATTTAAAAAATATAGACTTAAGCATACCGCGAGATCGCTTGATTGTAGTGACGGGATTGTCGGGTTCAGGCAAGTCTTCATTAGCTTTTGATACCTTGTATGCTGAAGGACAGCGTCGTTATGTAGAGTCGCTATCGGCTTACGCGCGACAATTTTTATCGGTAATGGAAAAACCGGATGTGGATCACATCGAAGGCTTGTCACCCGCTATTTCCATAGAACAAAAAGCGACTTCGCACAATCCGCGTTCAACGGTAGGGACTATCACCGAGATTTATGATTATCTGCGTTTGTTGTTTGCCAGGGTCGGTCAGCCGCATTGTCCTACACACAAAACCGAATTAAAAGCACAAACCGTGAGTCAAATGGTTGATCAGATTTTGAATCTACCCAAAGACACCAAAATCATGTTATTGGCGCCCGTAGTGGCAGCACGTAAGGGTGAGCATGTTAAATTATTAGAAGGTTTGCGTGCCGAAGGTTTTGTGCGCGCACGCATCAATGGCGAGTTGATAGAATTAGACCGTTTACCCACTCTGGCCTTAAGACAAAAACACAGCATCGAAGTGGTGGTGGATCGCTTAAAGATCCGCGACGATCTGCAAACGCGTTTATCCGCTTCCTTAGAAACTGCTTTGACCAAAGCCAATGGCATCATCAAAATTGCTTTTATGGATGAGCCGGATCGAGAAGAATGGTTGTTTTCCTCCAAATTTTCTTGTCCGCATTGTGGTTTTAGTCTAAGTGAATTGGAGCCGCGTTTATTTTCTTTTAACAATCCTCTAGGCGCTTGTGTGGCTTGCGATGGGTTAGGAGTAGAACGCTTCTTTGACGAGAAACGTTTATTGGAAGATGAAAACCTCAGTTTGGCCGAAGGCGCCATACGTGGCTGGGGTGAGGGCCATCCATACTATTTTTCTGTTTTGCAATCTTTAGCTGCTCACTATGATTTTTCATTAACGGTGCCCTATAAAAAACTAAGCAAGAAAGTCAAAGATATTTTATTTCAAGGCGCAGGTAAAGATAAAATTGTATTTAAATATGTGAGTGCCAGCGGGCGCAAGTTTCAGCATAAGCAACTCTTTACGGGCATTATTCCCTTGATGGACAAACGCTATAAGGAAACGCAGTCTGATACGGTAAGACTAGAATTGGCGAAATATTTAAGCATAGAGCCTTGTCAGCAGTGTCAGGGTAGTCGTTTAAAACCCGAAGTTGTGAATATTTTGATAGAAGGGCAATCCATTGCCGATATCGTGAGTTTGTCTATAGAAAAAGCGTATCAGTTTTTTAAAGAATTGGTATTGACGGGCTATAGAGGAGAAATTGCCAATAAGATTCAAAAAGAATTGTTGGAGCGTTTGGGTTTCTTGAACAATGTAGGTTTAGATTATTTGAGCTTATCGCGCAGCGCTGAAACCCTCTCGGGCGGTGAAGCGCAACGCATACGATTAGCAAGCCAGATCGGCGCGGGCTTAGTAGGTGTCACTTATATTTTAGATGAGCCTTCTATAGGGTTGCATCAGCGCGACAATGGACGTTTGTTGCAAACGCTCACGCGTTTACGCGATTTGGGTAATACGGTAATTGTCGTTGAACACGATGAAGAGGCGATACGCATGGCTGATCACATAATTGACCTAGGCCCCTATGCAGGTAGCCATGGCGGTGAGATCGTCGCCGAGGGGACTGTGGAAGATATTATTAAAGCCAAGCGATCTTTAACAGGCGATTACTTGGCCGGGCGCAAAAAAATAACCAACCCAGAAAAACGCACGCCCAATGATAAAACGAAACAAGTCGTGGTGCATGGTGCTAAGAGTCACAACTTAAAAAACATTACGGTCTCTATACCCGTAGGCTTATTGACTTGCGTAACGGGCGTGTCGGGCTCGGGTAAATCGACTTTGATCAATCATACGATCTATCCTTTGGCGGCAAAGCATTTGAATCGCGACAGCACGCTGAATCCAGGCGTTTATGACAGCGTGGATGGTCTAGAACATTTTGATAAAGTGATCAACATCGATCAAAGCCCTATAGGGCGCACGCCGCGTTCTAACCCAGCGACTTATACGGGCTTGTTTACGCCTTTGCGCGAATTGTTTGCGGGTACTCAAGAAGCTAGAGCACGCGGTTATGCAGTAGGTCGTTTTAGTTTTAATGTCAAAGGCGGACGTTGCGAAGCTTGTCAGGGCGATGGATTAATCAAAGTAGAAATGCATTTCTTACCGGATATTTATGTGATGTGCGATATCTGTCATGGCAAACGGTATAATCGCGAAACCTTGGAGATTTTTTACAAAGGTAAGAACATACATCAGGTATTGGATTTTACGGTGGAAGAGGCGCGTGAATTTTTTGACGCCATTCCGGTGTTGGCGCGCAAATTACAAACTTTGATCGAC
>JAJXVQ010000150.1 GCA_021782065.1 Pseudomonadota bacterium | reverse complement strand
CCAGCGGTGATGAAATAGTAGGTGCTGGTTTATTTTGTTCATCCTTCTGCAGCGGAGAGGGTTTGCTGGAGGGGTAAAAGGTCATTTGGTTTTGCGATAGAGATGGCGTTTCTTCGCTGCTGGGTTCGGCTGGAACCGGAATTTTTTCCGCGAGCATATGATCCGTATCATATTTTTGCTGTTGTTCATCGGCCTCTTTTTCTAACCGTTCTAATCTTGCTTGTGTCTCTGCCTTGTCTGCTTTTGGGTGAGAAGACTTTGCTCGTGTTTTCTTTCCATCTAATTCTTGGTGTATATTTTTCAGATTACTATGCAAAATCTTAAGCGAGGAGTGAGCTTCGTTTAAATGTTCCTGCAATGCATCGTAATACTTCTTTTTTATATGTGCGATTTCTTCGTTTCCCATAGACACAATTAATTCCTCAGCCCTTCGTAAGTGGTGTTTAATTTTTTCAAGCAAGTCTTCATTGCTCTTTAATTTCAGGTCGATAGTGTGAAGAAATTTTGCTGTATCATCGAGTGCTTTGTTACTCGCATTTGCTGTATCATCTACCGCTTTTTTGCCAGCATCTTTGGCCCTATCCGCCCAGTTCATATGTTTGTGTTTACGTGTTTGTTTACTCTGGCTGTTAGCCTGTATCAATGAGGAATTGAGGGAATTAGTCGTTTCACTATTCACATGTATCATTTCTGTAGTATTGGAACTATGGTTGCCTATTTTGGTAACATTATGATTTTCTGTTCCTAAGGAAAATTCGCTCTTCTTCACTCTGGCAGTATTTTCAGCATGTGTAACTGATGCAGCTTCCACCAGAGGAGAAATGACCAAAGCCATAAAAAGCGTGGTGTGAATAAAAGTTGACACATTGATCCGCTTATCCAGATGAATAGAAAAAGAATGGCGGGGATCATCCAAGCTTAAATCATTAAATTGATTATTAAATTCGCCAATTTGTTTTCTATGTTGCGATACTTCCAATATTTTTGATTTCATATAAACACCTCTTTTATTATTTTGTGATTAAACCATATGTTCAAAGAAGGAACATTTAAGGAGATACTAAGTTGATTATCTTTTGGCTATAAGATGATGCTAAGTATACAACCTCCATCGAAAAATACAAGCGTGTTACAAGAGAGGCCATAATTTTTAAAGGTGAAAGTTGCTTAAGTAACCAGGAGGATAATGCAATCTTGCTGAAAGAGTTTTAATGTAGAGTTGTGGGAATGGGAGATAGAAGCAATAACCGCGGCAAGAATGCTAGCAAAGCCATTCCAGGTAAAAAAACATTTTTAGAGAGAAGGTTTACTGAACTGTGTCATTCTGGGTGTAAGATTAAGATCTAGAGCATTGTCATCCTCGGTTACCCGGAGTACCGAGTACAGGCTCCGGCCGGGATCCAGAATTAAATTAGGGGAAAACTTGAATTGAAACTGGATCAACTATGTCTTTTCTGTTAAAAAATTGAACCGCTTTAATGTAAATTCATGGACCATGGATCCCCGGCTGCGGCCTCACGGCCTTGCCGAGGATGACACAGTTCAGTGAACCTTCTCCATTTTTAAGCTGATGCTGCGTACGTTCAATGACACTCGGTTTAGGTAGCAACAATTTATCAATGATGTGTGAAAGCTTATTTCTCATATTCTTTCCCATTCTATATTCGGCCCCTTGTTTTTGTTTATAAATTGGCTTATACTACGGCTCAACTTATGAAAGGTGAGCAAATTATAGACAATACCTTTCTATCTAAAAGAGAGGTATTCCATGTCTGATTTTTCCCAATTGGGGGTCGCCGAACCTATCGTTGCGTCTTTACGCGAGCTAGGTTACGAGGTTCCCACACCCATACAAGAACAAAGCATCCCGGTTTTACTACAAGGGGGCGATTTACTGGCTCAAGCACAAACGGGTACCGGTAAAACGGCCGCTTTCGCATTGCCTATATTGACCACTATCGACGTAAAAGGTACTTTGCCGCAAGTCATCGTTTTGGTGCCTACGCGCGAATTGGCCATTCAAGTGGCGGAGTCTTTTTACCATTATTCTAAAAATATGCCGCAATTCAAAGTATTGGCCATTTATGGTGGTCAAGCCTTTGCACCGCAATTAAGAGCATTGCAACGTGGTGCGCAAGTAGTGGTGGGTACGCCTGGCCGTGTTATGGACCATCTACGTCGTGGCAGTCTATCCTTAGAAGCCATCCGTACCGTAGTCTTAGATGAAGCCGATGAAATGCTGAATATGGGTTTTATCGAAGATATAGAATGGATCCTTGAGCAAATCAAACACAAGCATCAAACTGCCTTATTTTCAGCGACCATGGCGCCTAATATTCTTAAAATAACGAAACGTTATTTAAAAGAACCGACTCACGTTGAAATTAAAGCAAAATCACATGATGCCATATTGATTCAACAAAAATTCTGTATAGTGCCTGCAAATCAGAAGTTGGATGCATTGGCCTTATTCTTAGAATTAGAACACAATGACGCAACTTTAATCTTTACTCGTACTAAAATCAGTTCGGCAGAAGTAGCGCTTAAATTAGCTGCGCGCGGTTTAGCTGCTGCGGCTATCAATGGCGATATGCGCCAAGAAGAGCGTGAACGAGTTGTAAGACAGCTTAAAAACGGCGATCTAGACATCGTGGTGGCGACTGAAGTGGCTGCTAGAGGTATAGATGTGGGTCGTATTAGTTTAGTGATCAACTACGATATCCCTGAAGATCCCGATTCTTATGTGCATCGCATAGGCCGTACCGGCCGTGCAGGGCGCGAAGGAGCGGCACTATTATTCGTAACTCCGCGCGAAAGACGCATGTTGTCTTTAATCGAAAACACAATTAAACGTAGAATGGAAGAAGTTAAAATGCCACACACTGCACAATT
>JAJXVQ010000149.1 GCA_021782065.1 Pseudomonadota bacterium | reverse complement strand
TGGATCGTTTGGACTACGTCTCCATGATGTGCAATGAACATGGTTATGTACTAGCGTTAGAAAAACTATTGGGCGTGACACCGCCCATACGAGCACAATACATACGCGTTATGTTCGATGAAATCACCCGCTTACTGAACCATTTATTGTGGTTAGGTGCACATGCCTTGGATATAGGCGCCATGGCAGTATTTCTGTATGCTTTCAGAGAACGGGAAGACTTATTAGATTGTTATGAAGCGGTATCGGGAGCGCGCATGCATGCTACCTATTATCGCCCGGGTGGCGTGTATCGCGATCTGCCCAGCACGATGCCCCAATATGCCCCTTCAGCTTGGCGCAGCGAAAAAGATACGAAGGAAATGAATGAAAGCAGGCAGGGTAGTCTGCTTGATTTTATACAAGCTTTTTGCGATCGTTTCCCACAACGTGTAGATGAATATGAAACTTTGCTTACGGATAACCGCATTTGGAAGCAACGTACCGTCGATGTAGGCATAGTGACCGCAGAACGGGCTTTGCAATTGGGTTTTACTGGGCCTATGTTGCGTGGTTCGGGAGTGGCTTGGGATCTACGTAAAAAACAACCGTATGAAACATATTCCGCTTTAAACTTTGATATTCCGATTGGTAAAAATGGCGATTGTTATGATCGTTATTTAGTGCGAGTAGAAGAAATGCGCCAATCCAATCGCATCATTTTGCAATGTATAGAATGGTTGCGCAAAAACCCAGGTCCAGTTATGGTAAATGATGCTAAGGTAGCGCCACCGTCTAGAACGGTCATGAAAGAAAGTATGGAAGCCTTGATTCACCACTTTAAATTATTTACCGAAGGTTATACTATTCCTGCTGGTGAAGCTTATGCTGCGGTGGAACATCCTAAGGGCGAATTTGGTGTTTATTTGGTTTCCGATGGCGCGAATAAACCATATAGATTGAAGATCCGCGCGCCGGGCTTTAGTCATTTGGCCGCACTCAATGAAATGAGCCGCGGTCATATGATCGCCGATGTGGTATCGATATTATCGAGTCAAGATATAGTCTTTGGGGAGATCGATCGTTGATAGACGTTACAGTAACCGATACAGTATTTGAACTGAGTAAGCATGATAAGGCAGAAATTGACGCTTGGGTAGCACAATATCCTCTAGAACATAAACGTTCAGCGGTGATCCCTGCACTGCACATTGCTCAAAAAGCCAATGGCGGCTGGTTATCCGAAGAAGCCATGAAAGCCGTTGCCGATTATTTAGGTTTGCCACAAATTCAAGTCTTTGAAGTGGCGACCTTTTACAGCATGTTTGAATTATCTCCTGTAGGCAAACACAAATTATGTGTGTGTACCAATGTGTCTTGTATGTTGAGCGGCAGCGATGAAATCGTTGAGCATCTTAAGAAACGTTTGACGATTAATCTGGGTGAAACTACGGACGATAATAAGTTTACTTTAAAAGAAGTAGAGTGTTTGGGGGCTTGTGTGAATGCACCGGTGTTGCAGTTGGGTCATCAATTTCATGAAAAACTAACGCCTGAAAAAATTGATGCGTTATTAGCAGAGTTGGAGACAAGATCATGATATACTCACAGCAATTGGTTTTTAGGTTAGGCGGCAAGCTCTCGAGCAAAAGGAGTGTAGTACTCTACATGACTTTTGCGAGATGGGCGCAGCCAACAACACCTAAAAATCAAGTGCGAGGAGTATAGCTGTGGACCAAATCTGCTTTAGAGCCAATAACTTACCAGAACCCTGGACGTTGAAAACCTATGAAAGTTTGGGTGGCTATAAAATTTGGCGTGATATATTACAGAACAAAACCGATCCGGCTGTTTTAATAGAACAAATTAAAAATTCCTTTTTACGGGGTCGCGGTGGCGCAGGCTTTCCTACGGGTCTTAAGTGGAGCTTTATTTCGCGCAATAGTCCAGGACAAAAGTATGTGGTGTGTAATTCCGACGAAGGCGAACCGGGTACTTGCAAAGATCGCGATATTTTGCGTTATAACCCGCATCAATTGATTGAAGGCATGGCCATAGCCGGTTATGTCATGGGTGCAACCGTAGGCTACAATTATATACGTGGTGAATTTGATGAACCCATACACCGTTTCCATGAAGCCTTAAAAGAAGCCTATGCGGCGGGATTTTTAGGTAAAAATATTTTAAATTCCGGTTTCGATTTTGATCTCTATCACCACATAGGTGCTGGGGCCTATATCTGCGGTGAAGAAACTGCCTTATTAGAATCTCTAGAAGGCAAACGTGGTAATCCACGCTTTAAACCGCCGTTTCCTGCCAGTTATGGTTTATACGGTTGCCCTACAACCATTAACAATACCGAAACCTTCGCTTCGGTGCCCGTTATTTTAGAAAAAGGCGCTGATTGGTTCTTAGAACTGGGTAAACCTAAAAATGGCGGCATGAAAATCTTTTGCGTGTCGGGTCATGTCAATAATCCTGGTAATTTTGAAGTGCCTCTAGGCTTGCCTTTTAGAGACCTATTGGAAATGGCGGGTGGCGTGCGCAATGGTCATCGTTTAAAGGCAGTTATTCCTGGCGGATCGTCCGCACCTATATTACCCGCCGATATCATGATGAACTTAGATATGGACTTCGACAGCCTAGCGCAAGCAGGTTCTATGTTGGGTTCTGGTGCGGTCATCATCATGGATGAAACCACTTGCATGGTGAAAATATTAGCCCGTATAGCGCATTTCTATTTTGAAGAATCCTGCGGTCAGTGTACGCCTTGCCGTGAAGGCACCGGGTGGATGTCTAGAATATTACATCGTATTTTGCACGGCGAAGGGCGTAAAGAGCATTTAGCCTTATTAGACAACGTGGCGGAAAATATTATGGGGCGTACCATTTGCGCTTTAGGCGATGCAAGATCGGA
>JAJXVQ010000148.1 GCA_021782065.1 Pseudomonadota bacterium | reverse complement strand
ATAGAGCATCGGACTCCCAAGCTCAGGGTAGCAGGTTCGAATCCTGCCGGGCGCACCAAAATAGTCATATTTCTATGGTGGACGTAGCTCAGTTGGTAGAGCCCCGGATTGTGATTCCGGTTGTCGTGGGTTCGAGCCCCATCGTTCACCCCAATTTTGGTACTATAAAGATGTATAAAAAAATAACTGCTTATCTAGCTTTAACATTCTATTTTCTTGCAGCCCAAGCAGCCCCATCTCTAGGAGATGTGTCACAAACCGCTTTAGAACCTTTAACCGGCCTTAAAAAAATAATGGTAGCTATTAGCGTGATAGCAGGCATTGCCTTTTTAATGGGGGCGGTTATCCAATATAGAGATCATCGTAAAAATCCTATGCAAGTAACCCTTTCTAAACCAATCGTGTATTTTATTTTGGGCGTTATTTTTATTGTTATTCCCTATGCTGCGGACATTTCATCTAGCGCGAAAGTATTTTTATAGTGGTGCCGGGGGTCGGACTCGAACCGACACGGTGTTGCCACCACCGGATTTTGAGTCCGGCGCGTCTACCAATTTCGCCACTCCGGCACGGAGGGGGAAGAGAGCGTGTGTATAGTAACAGAATTTAAAACAAAGTCAATACTCTTCGCATTTGGGTTATAGGCTTTGTTAACTTCGTCCCGAAATAAAAGTCATGTATCAGCGCATACACTCCTTTTATTCCGGGACTCGTTGCCTCGCCTAAAACCCAACTGCTGTGAGTATTACTCTTCGGCATTTGGGTTATAGGCTTTGTTAACTTCGCTCTCGAACAAAAGTCATACTCCTTGGCCGCTGATCCTGATTTTCACGCATTTGTGTCATCCTCGACCAGGCCGCGAGGCCGCAGTCGGGGATCCAGTAAAAAACTTGATTTGAAATTGGATCCCGACCTTCGGTCGAGGACGACAATACTTTGATGCTAGACTCTTAAGTAAAAAGTTCAGGCAATGTGCGAACAGTTATTGTCCTAACATCCCACCTAAACCGCCGGGCAGATTGCCGCCTAAGTGACGCATCATTTTGCTCAGGCCGCCTTTAGCCATTTTCTTGAACATTTTTTGCATTTGTTCAAATTGTTTGAGCAATTGATTGATGTCTTGTATGGAAGTACCTGAACCCTTGGCAATACGACGTTTGCGCGAGCCATTAATGAGATCAGGGAAATGACGTTCTTTAGGTGTCATGGAATTAATAATGGCTTCAAAGCGAACCAAGCTTTTATCGCCTAACATTTTTTCTTTCACGTTTGGAGGCACGGCGCCTACGCCAGGAAGTTTATCTATCATAGATGATAGCCCGCCCATTTTTTTCATTTCTTGCAATTGGCTTTTGAAATCTTCTAAATCAAAACCACGGCCTTTATGAATTTTTTTAGCAATTTTAGCGGCTTTTTCTTGATCGACTGAGCTTTGTACGGATTCTACTAAACTCACTATATCACCGCGACCTAAGATACGAGATACAATACGTTCAGGATAAAATGGTGTTAAAGCTTCTACTTTTTCACCTGTACCCATAAATTTGATCGGCTTGCCAGTGAGATAACGCACGGAAAGAGCCGCACCACCGCGAGCGTCGCCATCGGTTTTGGTTAAGATGATACCGGTTAAGGGCAGTTTTTCGTGGAAAGCTTGTGCTGTTTTAGCGGCATCTTGCCCAGTCATGCTATCGACTACAAATAGCGTTTCAGTTGGTGATACCGCTTTGTGTAGACTTTCTATTTCATTCATCATGTCGTTATCGATATGCAAACGCCCAGCGGTATCGATGATGACCACCTCTATGCTTTTTTGTTTGGCGGCTGCTAGAGCAGATTGAGCGATTTTAATAGGGGAGTCGGTGTTAGAACTGGGATGAAACTCAGCGCCAATTTGGCCAGCCAAGGTTTCCAATTGCAATATAGCTGCGGGTCTATAAATGTCTACACTGGTTAATAAGACTCTTTTTTTATGCGTTTCTTGTAAGAACTTCGCCAACTTAGCGGCGGTAGTGGTTTTACCGGAGCCTTGTAATCCTGCCAATAAAATAACGGCGGGGGGTTGTACGGCTAAGTCTAAAGTTTCATTTTTTTCACCCATGACCAAAATCAATTCATCGTGGATGATCTTAATTAAAGTTTGTCCTGGAGAAAGGCTGCGCAATACTTCATGCCCTAAGGCACGCTTTTTAATATCGTTTAATAGGTGTTTGACTACGCTTAAAGCAACGTCAGCATCTAATAAAGCTTCACGAATTTCTTTGAGGGTATCGGTAATATTTTTTTCGGTGATACGCCCTTGTCCCGTCAATTTATTTAGGGTAGAACTGAGCTTTTCCGTTAAAGAATTGAACATAATAGTATCTCGTTGCTTATAATGAGCTCATTATACCCAGCCTTGCTAATGGGTACAAGCTATCTTGCCATAAGGTATAGTTCTTGCGATAATAGATTTTGTGCGGTCATATTCAATGGAGCTAAAATTTGCACAGCTTAAATGCAGTTACTTCGGGACTCATCTTAGCGGGGTTATTGCTGGTATCAGGTTTTTTTTCAGCATCAGAAACCGCTTTAATGGCGATCAATCGTTATAGATTACGTTATCTGGCGCAAACCGGGGTATCCTCTGCCAAAAGAGTTCTTTTTCTGCTCAAAAAACCCGATCGCTTATTGGCAACCATTCTCATCGGCAATACTTTTGCCAATATCGTCGCTTCGGCTGTCGCTACTATGCTGGCTATACATTTTTGGGGAGAGGTGGGGGTTGCTCTAGCCACCGTCGTATTGACGTTGTTGGTGTTAATCTTAAGCGAGATCGCGCCTAAAACCTTGGCCGTTACCCATTCGCAGAAATTTAGTTTTATCGTTTCTTGGCCATTATTAATGATTTTTTATTTACTGTAT
>JAJXVQ010000147.1 GCA_021782065.1 Pseudomonadota bacterium | reverse complement strand
GGATCCCATAACTAGCTCCTCATATTCAGAATATGCCCCTATTTGATCATGTTTTCCTGTTTTTGTCGATCCTTTAACCTAAATTAATCTAAAACTGGTCATAAATTAGATGATCTTGCCCTGGGGGCAATGATGACCGTATGCGTGCTGGATTGAATGTTACAAAGAAGTAATTCAGTTTCCGCTGTTCTATTGCAAAAATATTCATCGCTGGCGACTCCCAAGGGAAATTGATACGTGTTCATTATTTAGCTCAATATCTTATGATACACTTATTGTAACTCACTTTTAGTGATTCATCAATAGTAATTCACAATTTGTGAATTACTGTTTAGTGAAATGAGAAAACCTATATAAAATATTAATTAAAAACAATAGGTTATAATGGTACATGTTATCCCGCATGCGCCACGCCCCAATTGTCGCCATACCCCATGTCTACCACTAGGGGAACACTCAATTGCGCCACCCCTTCCATTGCGGTGCGTAAGGCGGGTTGCGCTAGTTCTAAATGATCACTGCGTACTTCTAAGACCAATTCATCGTGCACTTGCATGATCATACGTGCCGAGATGTTGTCTTTGGCGATGGCGGCATCGACGCGGATCATCGCTTGTTTAATGATATCGGCCGCACTGCCTTGCATCGGCGCATTAATGGCGGCTCTTTCGGCCGCGCGTTGTAAACCTTTATTCTTAGATTGAATATCGGGTAAATATAAACGCCTGCCCCAAATGGTTTCTACATAGCCTTGTTCCCGCGCTAAAGAACGAGTTCGTTCCATATAACTCGCCACACCCGGGTACCGCTCAAAATACAGATCCATATAGCGTTTAGCGGTGTTATTGTCCACATCCAATTGGCTCGCCAAGCCAAAGGCCGACATGCCGTAGATTAAACCAAAATTAATGGCCTTGGCATGACGCCTTTGTAAGGAAGTGACGGCTTCTGATTCCACACCAAATACTTCGGCCGCGGTAGCGCGATGAATATCTAGGCCTTCGGCAAAGGCTTTACGTAAGCCCTCATCTTGAGACAAATGTGCCATGATGCGCAATTCTATTTGGGAATAGTCTGCGTCCAGTAGTACATATCCCGGCGGCGCAATAAAAGCCTGGCGTATGCGCTGCCCTTCTACACTGCGCGTGGGAATATTTTGCAAATTAGGATTAGACGATGACAATCGCCCCGTCGCCGCGCCCACTTGGTGATATGAAGTATGTACTCGGCCGGTATGAGGATTAATTTGTAAGGGCAAAGTATCGGTATAAGTAGATTTTAATTTACTGATGCTGCGATACTCTAAGACAATTTTAGGCAGGGGAAAATCGTGTGCCAACTCTTGTAACACTGACTCTGCCGTAGACGCTTGGCCTGTGGGTGTTTTTTCTAATACGGGCAAACCCATTTTTTCAAACAATACTTCTTGCAATTGTTTAGGAGAATTGATATTAAAAGAAGTCCCTGATATTTTAAAGGCGCTTTCTTCTAATTCCTGTAATTGCTTTTCAAATGCGATACTTTGTAGTTTTAACTTTTCTCCGTCTATCAACACCCCCGATTGCTCCATGCGCGCAATGACGCTGATCACAGGTTCCTCTATGGTTTCGTAGACCTTTAATAATATTGGCTGTTGTTGCAAGCGTGGATAAAAATAATGGTGTAAACGTAAAGTGACATCCGCATCTTCGGCGGCATAAGCAGTCGCCTTATCCAAAGTGACTTGATCAAAAGTGATTCTCTTAGCGCCTTTACCCGTGACCTCATCGTAAGTAATGGTACGATAATCTAAATACTTTAAGGCCAGACTGTCCATGTCGTTGCGGTTGCCTGCAGACAGGATAAAACCTTCCAGCAAGGTATCCATTAAGAATCCTTGTACTACGATGCCATAACGCGAAAATAGATTGATATCGTATTTAATATGATGACCTATTTTAGTTAAAGTTTTATCTTCTAATAAAGATTTTATTTTCTTTAATACTGCGTCGCGCGGCAATTGTACTGGAGCATTCTCGTATTGATGCGTTAAAGGCACATAAGCCGCTTCATATTGGGACACCGCAAAAGATAACCCAACGATATTGGCAAGCATAACATCTAGGTTGTCAGTTTCGGTATCAATAGCAAATATCTTCGCTTTTTTCAACTTGTCTAACCACGCGTCTAGATCTTGCCAGCTGAGTATGCAATCGTATTGTGCCGTTACGGTAGGCGCTTTGGGCCTAGCGCCGCCTTCTAGGTCTTTCAGCCACGATTTAAACTCTAGTTTTTCTAACCATTGCAACAATGCTTCTTTGTTTTGCTCTTTGGTGTTGAGTTCATCTAAGGTAACCGGTAATTTAACATCGCAATCTATACTCACTAATTTTTTAGCCAAGGGTAAATAATCTAAAGCAGCGCGCAGACTCTTTCCTACTTTCCCATTAATGTTGTCAGCATCTTTAATGAGCGCGTCTAAAGTACCATACTGTTGTAACCATTTCACCGCCGTTTTAGGACCTACGCCACTCACTCCAGGAACGTTATCTACTGTATCTCCCACTAGGGCTAAATAATCGATGATTTGCGACGCCCTTACACCAAATTTATCAAATACCGCCGCTTCGTCTAATAGTGTATTATTCATAGTGTTGATCAGAGTCACTTGACTATCCACCATTTGTGCAAAATCCTTATCGCCCGTTGAAACCAGACAATGCCATTGACGTTGTTTGGCTTGTTTAACCAAAGTTCCGATGACATCATCCGCCTCAACGCCCTCTATTACTAATAAAGGCACGCCCATCGCTTTGATCAAAGCATGTAAAGGCTCAATCTGACAAATTAAGTCATTAGGCATAGCCGCTCTATTGGCCTTATATTCCGGATATAAGTCGTTTCTAAAAGTCTTACCCTTGGCATCAAAAACCACAACTAAAT
>JAJXVQ010000146.1 GCA_021782065.1 Pseudomonadota bacterium | reverse complement strand
ACAACGCGAAATGATTCGTTTTGTTTGGCAATATGTCACGGCATTGCAAAGCTCCAGGCAAATCGCAAGTAAAATCAGTGATTTTGCACAAAGCATTTTAAGCGTTACAGTCGATTATCTGAGCCTATGTCACCAATCTTTGTATGGTGTTGCCATGGATAAAGACAACAATCCTTGTGTTTTATACGTATTGGCTTTAGGAAAATTAGGAGGCTATGATTTAAATTTTTCTTCGGACATCGATATTATCTTTACTTATTTTACGCCACACCATTGGCAAGACACACGCAAAGAATGGGATCCGAATCAATATTTTTCAAAACTGGTACAAACCGTGGTAAAAGTATTGAGCGAAGTTACCGCAGAAGGTTTTGTTTTTAGAGTGGATTTACGTTTGCGGCCTTTTGGACAAAGCGGTCCCGTGGTGATGTCTTATGCGGCGATGGAACAATATTATCAACAGCACGGACGTGAATGGGAGCGTTATGCCTTAATCAAGGCACGCCTCATGAATGAGGGTGTTGCTGAGGAAAAAGAAGTGCTGCAATCTTTATTGCATCGTTTCAGTTATAGACGCTATGTAGATTATTCCGTCATAGAAGCGTTGCGAGAATTAAAAAGTCTAATGGATAAACAAGTTGTAGAAACGGCGGCAGTAGATGATATTAAGCTGGGGCGTGGTGGTTTGCGTGAAATAGAATTTATAATTCAAACCTTTCAGTTGCTTAAGGGAGGAAAAGATCAACGGTTACAAACTCCCAATCTTTATACTGCGCTCAGTTTTATTGGCAATGAAGGTTGGCTTGCAACAACGCAAACAGAACAATTGCGTCTAGATTATGATGTATTGCGCACAATGGAAGACAGTGGACAAATGATAGCCGATAGACAAATACAATCTTACCCTAATAATGAATTGGATAAAGCCCGCGTTGCTTTTGTGATGGGTTATGATCAGTGGGATGAATTGTTGGCGACACTCAAACCATTGCGATTACGGGTTAATCAACAATTCGATGCATTATTTTTAACACGAAAACAGCGACAGCCACAAACATCAGTCGATAACGATCGCTTTTTTAAGCTATGGAGTCTACAAGGCTATGAAGGCAAACTAGAAGCAGCGGATTTAGACACTGTAGTCGCAACCATCACCAGTTTTCGCAATAGCCATGCGTTTATTCATTTATCTAAAGAGGCGCACACACGGTTAGATCGTTTAATGCCACTGGTTCTAGCCGTGGTACTGGAAGCGGCTACACCGAATCTATATTTACAACGATTTTTGAAGGTTATATCCGCAGTAGTCAGGCGTAGCACCTATTTATCTTTGTTGATAGAAAACAGCACTGCCTTATTTCATCTCATTCAGTGTTGCGGCCAAAGCGTGTGGATGAGTGAACAATTAGCACACTATCCTATTTTACTCGACAGTTTATTAGACCAGCGTTTATCTTTATTGTCGCTAGACAAAATGGGATTGGAGAGCAGACTAGAACAAGCTTTATTGGCGATCCCTGAAGACGATACTGAGACACAATTGGAAGTTTTGCGGCAAATTAAAAACGAGCATACGCTGCAAGCCGCCATGGCTTATTTAACGACTCAAACGGATGATGAGGTTTTGGCATTGCGCTTAAGCCATGCCGCCGAAGCCTTTTTGAATGTAGTAGCACGCCTAGCTTGGCGATGGGTTAAGGTAAAATATGCGTTGAATGATGATGCGTTACCGCCTTGGGCCATCGTTGCCTATGGTACATTAGGCGGTAAAGAAATGGGTTTTCAGTCTGATTTAGATTTAGTGTTTTTGTATGATAATGGTGCAAAGCTGGGTTTGGATACTGCTACACAACAACACTGTGCTGAATACGCTTATCAATGGGCACGGCGGGTAACGTATAGCCTAGAGTTGAAAACCTATAATGGTCATTTATATAAAGTAGATACGGAGCTGCGTCCTTCGGGGCAAGCGGGGTTATTGGTCAGCGATATCGCTCATTTTAAGAGCTATCAAATCGGCCAAGCCTGGCTATGGGAACATCAAGCCTTATTGCGCGCTCGTGCTGTAGCAGGTAGTGCCGCGATGGTGGCACAATTTGATAGCATTCGCCATGAGGCTTTGGCGCGGGATCGCGATGTAGAGATGCTGCGACGCGAGATAGTGGACATGCGACTACGCGTGCAAAGTCACAGCACAGCACCCTCTGTAGCACAGTTTGATGTGAAACAGAGCCGTGGTGGTCTAATGGATGTAGAATTTATGATACAATTTCTGAGCTTGTGTGCCTTGACGTCAAAGGTAGTTGAACCTCTGTCTTGCAGCAGCCATAGTCAGTGGTTGCATTGGCTGGGCAAGTTGGGCAGAATACAGGCAGAAACAGTACAGCAACTGCTTAGCATTGAGCATTGTTATCGCCATCAACTCAATCAAGCGGCGCTACAAAATGGTCCGTCATGGGTAGATAATGCACTATTAAGCGGCGAGCGCGCTGTAGTACAGCAGCTATGGCAAAAAACACTCATAGCAGTTGATTTTTAGGCGAGGCGCCTAGCCCTCGAGCCCCAGGAGTGACGTACTTCTGTCATATACTAGGGGCGAGATGGGCGAAGGCAACAAAGCATAAAAGTCAAATGCGAAGAGTTATTGATAAGGAAGGAAGAATGAAAGAGCAAACAAAAAAACACTACGATGTTTATGACAGCGATTTACCCTTGTGCTGCCCATTGCCGCGTTCAACATTGTGGGATCTACATCCGCGTGTTTATATTCCTATACGTCCTGGTGATGAAGCGGTATGTCCTTATTGTGGCACAACGTTTACCCTTAAAGAAAAACAGTAAGGGAAACATATGACCTATAGAATGGATAGGCTATCACAGCGCCATATTTACATTGTCGCAGTTTTGCTTAGTCTTTTATTATCCTTCATTGGTTTT
>JAJXVQ010000145.1 GCA_021782065.1 Pseudomonadota bacterium | reverse complement strand
TGACTGATGTGAAGTGGGCGAAGGCAACAAAGCATAAAATCAAAGCAAGAGAAGTATACTCACAGCAGTTGATTTTTAGGCGCGGCGCCGAGCTCTCGAGCAGCAGGAGTGTAGTACTCTACATGACTGATGCGAGATGGGCGAAGGCAACAAAGCCTAAGAATCAAATGCGAAGAGTATACATGCGAATGCCTCTCCTGGACAGTATTGTCTAGGCGGCTTGGTTTTTAGTAGCTACGCGTTCTCACCCTTTCATTCCAACCCTCCAAAGCAATAATGTCCAGGCCTAAGCTGTACAGGCATGCCTACATTCAATTTTATTTCAGGAGCTTTTAATATGCTGCAATTACATCAAATTTCAAAAACATATACGGTTAACCAGCAGTTGCTCACAGCCTTGCAAGACATCAGCTTAACCATCGCTAAAGGAGATATTTTTGGCATCGTAGGCAAAAGTGGTGCGGGAAAAAGTACTTTACTACGTTGCATGAACTTACTGGAACGACCTACACAAGGACTAGTGACTATAGACACTGTAGAGTTAACTCAATTAAAACCTGTAGAATTAAATCAGCAACGCAAAAAAATTGGCATGATATTTCAACATTTTAACTTGCTTTCTTCACGCACTGTCTTTGAAAATATAGCGCTTCCTTTAGAAGGTCACTACACGCCAGCTGAAATTGCGACTCGTGTTCATAATTTATTGCGTTTGGTTGACTTAGAAGAGAAGGTCGCACATTATCCTGAACAATTGAGCGGTGGTCAAAAGCAAAGAGTGGCTATTGCTAGAGCCTTAGCTACAGAGCCTACTCTCCTGCTCTGCGATGAGCCTACTTCGGCCCTAGATACTGAATCTACGCGCAATATTCTGGAGCTATTACAAACCATTAATCGCAAATTAGGGCTTACCATCGTGCTCATTACTCATGAGTTGAATGTAGTCAAAAAGATTTGTAAAAATATGGCGGTTTTAGATAGAGGTCTCTTGATTGAAACCGGTAGCGTATTAGAAATCTTTACTCAACCTAAATCCGAGATCAGCAAACGTTTAATTCGCAAACAATTTCACTTGGAACTACCGGATTCTATACGACAAACGATACGCGATCCTAAAAGTACACTGTATGCACCGATCGTACAGCTCACTTTTATGGGTGAAAGCTCTAAATTACCTGTAATAACGGATCTCATACAAAAATTTGGCTTGTCGGTGAATATCTTGCTGGCGGATATAGAAAATATCAACGATGCCGCCGTAGGCTATCTGGTGTGTCAGATTAAAGGGGAAGAAGCTCTGGTCAAACAAGCCTTAGATTATCTGCACTCTTTACCCATTAACATAGAGGTACTATAAAATGCAATCTGTTTTAAATTTAGCATTACTACAGGCAACCTGGGAAACCATTTACATGGTTTTTATTTCCAGCGCTTTAGGTATTCTAGGTGGCAGCTTATTAGGCATACTACTTTTTGTTACTCAAGAGCCACAGTTTTCAAGAAACAGATTCGTATATCAATCTGTAGGTACTGTGGTTAATCTGGTACGCTCCATTCCTTTTATTATATTACTCATCAGTATTGTACCTTTAACGCGCCTTATCGTCGGCACCTCTATAGGCACCAATGCCGCCATTGTGCCTTTAGTATTAGCGGCTATTCCTTTTTATGCCCGCATCTGCGAGGCAGCCTTGAGCTCCGTACCTAAAGGGTTGATTGAGGTAGGACATGCCATGGGCGCTAGTCAACGGCAGATCATCACTAAAATTTTATTGCCTGAAAGTAGTACTTCCTTAGTAAAGGGTGCAGCGTTAACCATCATTGGTTTGGTAGGTTATTCCGCCATGGCCGGCGCTATAGGTGGCGGTGGTTTAGGCGAACTAGCCATCAACTATGGCTATCAGCGCTTCGATGCATGGGTAATGGTTTCAACCGTAGTGGTATTGCTGATAATAGTCCAAGGGGTACAATCTTTGGCTGATATCGTCATCAAAAAACGTAAAATAAAACTCGCTTTATGGCTGTGTATCCCTTTTGCCTTCATCTGCATCTTAAGTCAAATGGGTTCTTATTTCATGGCTCCTAAAAACGTTTTACGCGTAGGAGTCATGTCCGGTTCGCCAGAGATCATTATGGCTGTTGCTGCCGCAGAAGCAAAAGAGAAATACGGTTTAACCTTAAAAATCGTTCCTTTTAGCGATTATATGCAGCCTAATATGGCTGTGGATAATGGCGATATAGATGCCAATATCTTCCAACATAAACCTTTCTTAGATGAACAACTGCAAGCCAAGCATTATGCTATTGTCGATATTGCTAAGACCTTTGTGTATCCCTTTGGTTTTTACTCGCAGAAAATAAAAAATATCTCTGAATTAAAACCAGGAGCCCTCGTTGCTATTCCCAACGATCCCAGCAATGAAGGTCGCGCTTTGATGTTATTGCAAAACGCGCATCTGATACGCTTGGCACCGAATGCTACATTGCTGGCAACGGTGCGCGATATAGTTAGCAATCCAAAACATTTAAAGTTTAAATTATTGGATGGAGCACAATTGCCTAGGGTGTTAAAAGACGCTGATTTAGTCGGTATTAATAATGACTTCTTAGCCCCCGCAGGGTTAAGTGCAAAATCGGCGATTCTATTAGAAGGCGGTGATTCTCCCTACGCCAATTTGATTGTGGTACGCAAGGATAATGCAAACAACCCAAGCATGAAAGAACTCATCGATGTGATGCACTCTAAAGCGGTTGTGGATGCCACAGAGAAAGAGTTTAATGGGGGAGCTGTGCCTGCTTGGTAAAATGTTAGATCGAATGTATGCTGTGACTTGGAATAAAAAGCATTGTGATCCTCGACGAAGTCGGGGATCCAGTTTCAAATCAAGTTTTTTCTGGATCCCCGACTGCGGCCTCGCGGCCTGGTCGAGGATGACAGCATCGT